>CAYYJL010000169.1:1456-6367 GCA_964472245.1 uncultured Ignavibacteriaceae bacterium
GTAATACCTTCTACAAAGGTCCGCTCAGTAATAATCAGGAAGTAAGCGTTAACACATACTTCGGGCAGATGCCGTTTGTGGATGTTGCCATGTATATGGGTGTGCTGGTATTCTTCCTTGCATTGTATGCAGTGGTCACCTGCTGGAAGGATAATCTGGTCAGGTATCTGGCAATATTAAATGTGTTTGCCCTGCTGCTTTCCTTTGGCGGTAACCTGCCGATACTGTTTGATTTATTCTTTTACTACTTCCCCTACTTTGATAAGTTCCGTGTACCTTCAATGATACTGGTCATATTGCAGATGCACTTCCCTATTCTTGCAGCTATCGGATTAAAGAAAATCCTGAGTCTGCGCGAAGAAAAAGATGCCTTTGCAGAAAATATCCTTAAGTATGCTGCATACAGCTTCGGCGGTTTGTTACTGCTGACGCTTGTGTTAAACTCCGCAGTATCATCCTGGTTTATTGAGCGTTTTGCTGCCTCCAAACAAGGCACACAGCTTAAAGTGCTTAATGATTATGTAGCTGAAATGTTCACGGGTGATTTATACTTTGCATTTTTTGCCTCAGCTGCGGTCTTCTTTGCAGCGTTGGTATATCTCCGCCATAAACTCAGCGGAAGCGTTTTGCTGATTATTGCAATTGTACTGACCACTATAGACCTGATGCGCGTAGACGCCCGCGGTGCTAAGTATCAGCCGGATCCTGATAAGAGCAGCATGTTTGATGCTCCTGACTATGTTAAGGTCATCCGTCAGCAGCAGGATAAAGAACCGTTCCGTATTCTCAATATCAAACAGGATGGTTCGCTCGGTTCGTTAAATTCAAATTCAAATTATCACGCGTACTTCCTGCTGGAAGATTTTTACGGTTACTCCGCCATTAAGCCGCGTGCATATCAGGATATTATGGATGTTGTGGGACCTGTTAATCCAGTGCTCTGGATGACAGCAAATGTAAAATACATTATCGCTGACAAGGCAACTCCGTACCCCGGTCTTACACCTATATATACCAGTGAAAAGACAATTGTTTACCGTTACGATTATTTCCTCCCCCGTGCCTTCTTTGTTGACTCAGTTGCAACCAAGTCCGGGTTGGAAGTACTGAACATGATGAAAGATGCTCCGTTTAATCCGAAGACAGTCTCCTTTACCGATGTTCAGGTACCCGCGTTCGATAAACCGGATTCCACTGCTCATGCAGTCATAGCCAATTATACGGATGAAAAGATTACCGTAAAAGCAACTGCCAGCGGAACAAACTTTATGGTTTTCTCCTCGAGCTATGTACCCACGGGCTGGCATGCAACCATAGACGGAAAGCCGCTTGATATTTACCGTGCTAACCATGCATTCATGGGTGTTTTTGTACCCAAAGGTGAACATACCATTGTATTCACCTACTTACCGGTTTCCTGGACTATCAGCATGTATATATCGCTGATTCTCAGTTCCATCGTCGTGCTTGGTTTGCTTGTCACCATCGGAATGCCGCTTCTTAAAAAGAAAAAGGCCGAACCGGCTGAATAACCCTTTATGCTAGGCAATCTGAAAAACTTCCTGAGGCACTCTGCCGTTTACAGCATAAGTAATGCGGCAGCCAAGGCAATGGGAGTTATTCTGCTGCCCCTTTATACCAGTTACCTTTCCCTTGCGGATTTTGGCGAGCTTGCCATTATTGAGGTTACACTGGTTATCTGCGTGGAACTCTTTGCACTGGGGCAGGGCCCTTCCATTGTAATGTTTAATGACTCCGATGAATTTAAGGAGTCAATTAAATCAATCTATTTTACAGTGTATTCCTTTTCCCTGGCGGTTGCAGCCGGTTCCGCATTGCTTTTATACGGCATTGTTTTCGGTATACATCACTATGTTCTTGATATTCATCTGATATATACCCATTTTCCGGTTATTGCCGCTATTTTTGTCGCCCGTATATTACACGGTCTCTGCTTAGACAAAATCCGCGCAGAAGAAAAATCGGTTCTGTATACATCCATTAACCTGGCGCGTCTTCTGCTCACACTCTGTTTTACCATCTTCTTTGTTGCTTATATGGAGTACGGAGTGCCGGGTGTGCTCTATGGTTATCTTATCGGGGATGGTGTCATTGCAATTTATGTATCCCTTCACCAGTTTAAGGGAATGGCTGCACGGATAAGGAAAGATATAATCCCTGTTTCACTGAAGTTTGGAGTCCCGCTTATTTTCACCTCTGTTGCATTCATGATTTTAAATGTGAGCGACCGCTATTTCATAAAATACTTTCATGACTCAGAACAGGTAGCACTCTATGATCTTGGTTACCGGGTAGCAGGTGTGCTGAATATGTTTATCATCATGCCCTTTACTCTTACTTTGATGCCCTCAGCATACAAAATGTACGGTAAACCGGGAGATACCAGATATTACAGCAAACTGCTTACTTACTTTACCTTTGCACTTATGTGGGCGGGGCTGGCTTTATCCCTTTTTGCAAAAGAACTGCTGATGATATTCGCCCTGAACAAGGACTACTGGCCTGCATATTCGGTCGTACCGCTTGTTATTCTCGGATATATCTTTTCCGGCATGAGGATTTTTGCCGTGCTCGGGCAGTTCCTCACCAGGAATCTGAAAGAAGTTGCATCAACCTCCCTCGGTGCGGCGATTCTGAATATTGTTTTGAACTTTATCTTTATCCCAAAATACGGAATGATGGCCGCTGCCTACACAACTCTGGCTTCATTTTTTATACTTTATATAGTCTCCCTGTTTATCTCCCGTAAGTATTACACTATTCCATTTGAACATGGTAAGGTTTCCCTGCTTATTGTTTTGGGAACAGTAATGTATATACTTTTTGCATGGCTGGGTCCGGAAGAGCTTGTCAACGGTATAATTATAAAAATTGTTCTTTTGGCAGTGTTCCCGTTTCTTTTATATCCCCTGGGATTTTATGAAAAGATTGAGCTGGATACCATGAAAAAGCTCATAAAGAATCCTGCTGATTTGAAAAAACTGTTTGAGAAATCACCGTGAACTACCGCTTTGTAAAAATTACAACATATTACAAGGTTTTTCTGGATGATTTTTATTCCCGTCATCCGGATACAGCCCCTCTCAGTTATGATGATCACCTTGCTTTGCTGATGTCTGAGTGTTTCGGCTGGGCGGATTTCTTCAAACATCATCATAAAGCACTTGGCAATGAAGCATTTGAAATTATTGCCAACGACCCGCTCCTGCAAAGCAAATGGGCCGGGGAACATGGTACCAAATCATCCGGCTGGAACCTGATTGTAGAACAGCTAAAGGAATTAAAACCCGATGTGATTTTTCTGCAGGACAGCATCTCACTTGGCGGCGCACATCTTGCTGAACTAAAAAAGGAAGTACCCTCGATAAGAAAAATTATCGGTTGGTGCTGCTCACCGTATAATGCAGAGACTCTTTCCAACTTCAGGTATTTCGATTTTGCATTTGGCTGCTCACCGTTATTTGTAAATAACCTGACTGATGCAGGTGTAAAAACATATCAGTTTAATCATGCATTTGAAGCTCGGCTGCTTGATAAGCTCCCTGCCATAACTCCCGATACCGATATCATGTTTCTCGGTTCCTTTATAGCTGCTGCTGATTTTCATGACGAGCGTATAAAACTAATTGATTCCTTATTGCGCACCACCCTGGATATAAAAGTGTATGCCTCATTAACCCGTCTGCCATGGTATACTCTCATGCTTCGCAAGTTTGGATATTATATATCATCACTTCTGATTAAATCAGGTCTTAAGGATGTTGTTTCTTCGGTTGAAGCATTAAGGAAATCCGCGCAGCTTCATGCAGCTCCGCGGAATACTGTATATCCGGATTCATTTTACAAAAAAATTATCAACAAGCAGTACTTCGGGTTAGAAATGCTCAAGCTCCTTTCCCGCGGAAGGACAGGTTTAAACAATCATGGCGGCGTTGCGGGAGATTTTGCCGCAAACAGCAGAATGTATGAAGTAACGGGACTCGGCCGCTGCCTGCTTACTGATAATAAAAAAAATATTGGCGAACTGTTTGTTCCGGATGAGGAAATTGTTGTGTATTCTTCCGTGGAAGAGTGTGTGGAAAAAGCAACCTGGCTCAGCCGCAATCCGGATAGAGCAAAAGAAATAGGCAGAAAAGCGCAGCAGCGCATCCTTAAAGAGCATACATTTGCTCACCGTGTTCATTATCTTGATACCATCATTCGCAAGGAACTTGAAAACAAATGATTAATAGATTCTTAAAAAGCATTCATAATTTTTTTCTGATTTTTGGAATTAATATCAGCTTTGTCCGGAAACCGCAAAACTCCCACACTGCTCTTGAGCACAACACAAAAGAAAAGATGGATGAGTTTTTTGCCAATCCCGAAAATCTTAAAAACTATATCAACAGTGAAAGAAAAGAATTTTTTGTCTCGGTGGTATCGCTATTAAAAGAACGTGCTATCTCTGCAAACGGAAAAACCATTGGTGATGCCGGCTGCGGAACAGGACACTTGCTCTTAAATCTTTCACGGGAGTTTACTCCCTCTTTAATGCACGGCTATGATTTTTCCGTGGAAGCTCTTAAAGTTGCGGAAAAGGTACTTCCTCAGGCAAAGTTCACTCCGTTTGATATATATCAGGGCACGGAAAATACGTATGACATTGTGTTCTGTACGGAAGTATTGGAACACCTTCTCCAGCCGGATAAAGCCCTGCAAAATCTTACAGCAATGCTGAACCCGGGAGGCGTACTTATTATTACCGTACCAAACGGCAGATTAGATACTTATGAGGGGCATATTAATTTCTGGAGTCCGGAAAGTTGGGAAGTATTTATCAGCGGTGCTGGTGAGCAATTTAAAAAAGAAACAGGATTACTCGGCAAAACAGATTTATTTGCTGTTCTG
>CAYYJL010000170.1:0-669 GCA_964472245.1 uncultured Ignavibacteriaceae bacterium
CATATCCGTTGTATCTCCTGCCACCGGGAAGGAATCATAATATGCTCCAAAATACCTGCTCCCGGTCATATAGCTTAGTATTGAAGTAATTGACTGAGCACTGATCATATTCGTACGGGAAAGTCCTGAGCCATCGCCTAATCTCATACCATCACTATGAAGGTTATTTATTCTGTAAAAATCTTTGATTACCACCAGACCATTATCAGTGGATGCTTCACCCATCTCAGAACCAACGGCAGCTAAAACTTGCTCCGTATATAGATTTATGCTCCGCTTATTGATAATTTTTACGATTTTACTCAGAGGAGGGGAAGTAATTTCAAATATGAGACGGCTGCCCTGCGGAGGCAGTGAGTCGTAAACAGGCAGGTATTTTTCACTGCCGGCAATATATATCCCTGCAGAATCCAGTTTCGATTTCAGTAACACACAAAATGTTTCTGCCGGATCCGGCATGGTACCGCGGATACCAAACTCCTCAACACCTGCTGGAATGGTTCCCTGCAGGAGCAGCTCTTTTCTTCCACCTAGGGGATATATATATCCGTTATCCCCCGACCCCGGTTTCCCTGTCTTCATATGATTGATGAAGCTCAGATAATCTCCCGGCGGATCCAACCTATGCACTGTTGCATCATCACCCGGTTGCATTCCCGGAGTGAAGTA
>CAYYJL010000170.1:679-6350 GCA_964472245.1 uncultured Ignavibacteriaceae bacterium
AAATCTTTTAGTAAACGTCATGGCGGTTGGAATAGTATAAATAGTACATATTATCAAAAATGGTAAATTTGTTAATCCCTGCTCCGTAATAATTCCCGATGTCAATATATGGCCAATAGTCGGGAGTACTTTGTACTGAGTATTTACTCATATCAATTGAAGGAGCAAGCTGCATCCCTGTTATCCCCTCTGCTTTCAGGAGTAAAACCAAAGTGTCTAAAATATTTTCATATGTAAGTACTGAATCAATAAATGTTGAAGCTAAGGTGGGATCTCCGGATGGCACGATATGGATTCCCCCCTCCAATACGCCTGCGGAATTTTTCTTACCGTATATATAGTACCTCGTAGTGAAAGTATATCCTGCTCCCAATTTCTCCAATGCAACGGCGGAAGTTACCACTTTCAAATTGGATGCCGGAGCAAGCACTTTATGCCCAAAGTAGTTTAATTTTGGCTCGCCAGATACTGTATTAACAGAATAAATACTGATAGAGGCATTTTTCAGCAATGCAGAAGTATCTATATCTGAGAGTATTTCTCCCGGTAGCCCCATACTGCTTTGTGCCCGGAGCAATTGAAGCAGCAGTACATAAACTAAAACAACAGCAATTTTCATCTTTTTCTTTTCAATTCTCAGTAATTGTCAATAATTTAGATGCAGCAAATGTAAATCAATAGAGAAAGATTTCCAACATTTCTGCAAAACAGGAGCAAAATCCGGTAAGGGATGAATCACTTGATGCATTGCGCGGATTTGCCATATTAACCATGATCCTTTCCGGAAGAATTCCATTTGGAGTGCTGCCCGGCTGGATGTATCATGTGCAGGTACCGCCTCCCGCACATACTTTCAATCCTAACATTCCCGGTATCAGCTGGGTGGATTTAGTCTTCCCCTTTTTCCTGTTTTCAATGGGAGCAGCTTTCCCCTTTTCGCTGACCAAACAGTTAAATGAACCGGCTAGATTAAAGATATACGGAAGAATTATTTTCCGGGGCCTGCAATTGATGGCATTTGCTTTAATCATTTATCACATCCGGCCTTATGCATTGGCTGCCTCGCCCGGTATGTCAGCTAATATCTTAGCAATTTCATTATTCGTTCTGCTGTTTATCATTTTCCTGCGATTTCCGGATTCCGCCCGCAAAGAGATAGTCATTTTTGCAAAATCTGCATCTCTCCTTTTGTTGGTTTTATTCCTCGCACTATATAACTTTCCGGCATTTGGCAGTTTCAGCTTCAGAAAATTTGATATCATTATACTTGTACTTTCTAATGTTGCCATTGCCGGATCGGTCATTTGGATAATCACAAAAGGATCTGACCTCAAACGCATTCTGGTACTTGCCTTGATGCTCGGCATTCGAATCAGTTATGGCATGGAGGGCACCTGGGTACACGATCTTGCCAAACTATGGCCTTCCCATTTTCTGTTCCAGTTTACATTCTTAAAG
Source organism: uncultured Ignavibacteriaceae bacterium (assembly GCA_964472245.1). GTDB lineage: Bacteria > Bacteroidota > Ignavibacteria > Ignavibacteriales > Ignavibacteriaceae > H2-BAC3. Next base: position 2,138 of record CAYYJL010000170.1, read on the forward strand.
TATCTGTTTATCATAATACCCGGAATGATTGCCGGCGATATATTAATGGACCGGAGTAAACCGGCCGAATCTGCAGGCGGCGCGGGCTTGTATGGTTATATATATGCTATTATTTGTTTTGCACTTAACGCCCTCCTTCTGATTGGCTTGTATAATAGATGGCTGCCGCAGACCATTCTCATGACCTGTTTACTGCTCGCAGCGGGATATACAGCCCTCAGACTCTTTTCCCCCAATCAGGCAGGCAGATCAAGAAGATTGTTTAACTGGGGTGCTGCCTGGTTATTAATCGGATTATTTTTTGAACCATACGAAGGAGGGATAAAAAAAGATCCCTCAACCATAAGTTATTATTTAATTACTTCAGGCCTGGCAATTTTCATGCTGGAAGGATTTTTTACTTTGTTCAAGAATCTGAAAATCCAAAGAGCATTTGGACTGCTTACTGCTTCCGGTAAAAACCCGATGCTCGCTTATGCGGCTGGTACCAATTTACTGACCCCGCTGGCCGCAATTACGGGTTTAAATGAACTTTTGTTATTTTTGTTACCGGGGGCATGGCCGGGAGTGCTGAGAGGAGTTATCTTAACGCTCGTTCTGGCTGTAATTGTTTCATTTTTTACAAAAAAGAGACTGTTCTGGCGTACCTGAGCAGTACTTTGAATTTTCAGTAAACTATTTAATAAGAGGATAAAATGCCATTATTAAAGGAATTTCAGACCATTCCGGAGCTTTTTTTATTCCTTACCGAAGAATACGGAAAAGGAAACAGCAAGCCGTTGATGAATCATAAAGTGGACGGCAAATGGGAAGCAATCGGCTATCCTGAATTTAAAGAAAGCACACACCGCTTAATGGGAGGGCTTGCAGTGCTTGGAGTAAAACGCGGGGATAAAGTTGCTATCATTGCTGAAAACAGTCCAAAATGGGTATTCAGCGATATGGCAATTCTCGGGTTGGGAGCAGTCAATGTTCCCCTGTATCCCTCACTTACTGCTGATAATGTTGAGTATATACTTAATAATTCGGAAGCAGTGGGCATTATTGTTTCCAACAAGTTCCAGTTGACTAAAGTGATGAAAATCCGCTCACACTGCAAGTCACTCAGGTTTATTATTGTGATGAATGATAAAGATGCCGTTATGGGTGATAAGGATGTATATTCATTCAGCAATATCCTTAAACGGGGTGAGTTGTTCATACAGGAAAACCCAAAGATGGTCTATAATTCCATTGACCTTTGCAAACGGGATGATCTGTGCACATTGATATATACCTCAGGTACAACTGGTGAACCTAAAGGTGTGATGCTCTCACACTGGAATATCATTTCCAACGTAAACGCAGCACTGCAGAGTTTCCCGATAGGCATGCCGGATACTTTCCTTTCGTTCCTGCCCCTCTGCCATATATTTGAACGAATGGGCGGGTATTATACTGCTTTTGCATCAGGAGGCACTATATACTACGCACAAAGTATAGAATCTGTTGCCGGAGATTTAATGGATGTTAAACCAACCATAATGACAGCAGTACCCCGGCTTTTTGAGCGTATTCACTCCAAGGTTATAAAAAATGTTGAGGCACAGCCGGTTAAGAAACAGAAAATTTTTCAGTGGGGTATAGAAACCGGCAAAGCGTATGCTGAGGCAAAAAAGAGAAATCAGATTCCGGTTGGGCTCAGGTTGAAACATGCGGTGGCGGATAAACTGGTGCTCGGCAAGATACGTGCAAAGACTGGGGGCAACCTCCGTTTCTTTATATCGGGCGGGGCAGCGCTTTCCAGGGAACTTGGTGAGTTTTTTGAAGCCCTGGGGATTCTGATTATAGAAGGTTACGGATTAACCGAATCGGGACCTGTAATTTCAGCCAATAGAGTTGATAACTACAAGTTCGGGACTGTCGGCAGGCCTTTCCCCGGTATTGATGTAAAAATTGCATCGGATGGAGAAATCCTTGCCAAAGGTCCCAATATCATGCAGGGCTATTACAAAAATAAAAAGGAAACAGAACAGACGGTTAAAGACGGCTGGCTGCACACCGGGGATATCGGTGTTTTTGATGCAGAGGGTTTTTTAGTGATTACTGACCGCAAAAAGCACTTATTTAAAACATCTGCCGGTAAATACATTGCACCTACACCTATTGAAAATATGTTCCTTTCCAGCAAGTATATAGATCAGTTTGTACTCATCGGCGACCGCCGCATGTTTTTAAGTGCACTCATCGTTCCTGATTTTGAAGCACTGAAGGAATATGCTGATTCCCGAGGTATTGCATATAAAACAAATGAGGATTTGATTCAGGATAAGGAAATCAACAATATGATGGAAAAAGAACTTGTTACTTTTTCCCGCACACTCGCCAATTTTGAACGGGTAAGAAAATTTGCGCTTTTGGAAAAACCATTCTCATTAGAGAGCGGAGAGATGACACCAACTCTTAAACTGAAAAGAAAAGTTATTGAAGAAAGGTACAGACACCTTATTGAAGAAATGTATGTAGAGCTTCAGAAGTAATTCACTTCTGAAGTGCGGGCAGCCAGCCGGCTGCCCCTTTTTATTTTAAAGCTTTTATGTACCCGGATATATCCAGTTCCATTTCTTCCTCTGAATAAAACGGCTCTCCGTACTTCTTTCCGATTTTAAATCCATAAAACTCAGCTTTGGCACGTACAAAATTCTGAAACTCCGGACTGCTGATAAAAGTATCCGGTTCGGTGGAATGAGGGTTATGAAACTGTGTGCCATAGGCCTGCATTGCTCTTATTTTATCCTCATAATGATCGGATATATCAATGATAAAGGAGGGATCAAAAGTATAGGTCTGCATGTAGTAGAACAGTTTTGCGGGTCTGTATGCTTCCTGCAGCGTCCCTTTATCAAAGGTTTTAATCTTTGGCAGACCGGAAGAAAAATGGGCTGATTTTACGAGAGAGTGTACCTTAATATGGTCAGGGTGGCGGTCGTTCATATAGGGCCCGAACAATATTTTGGGTTTATACTTTCTGATACACATGATTAACTTTACAAGATTTTCCTTTGAGTCTGAGATATCTCCATCGGGGATATTCAGATTCTCACGCGTTGCCACCTTTAGAACAATAGCTGCCTGAAATGCTTCCTTTTGGCGAATTTCCGGCGTGCCCCTGGTTCCCAATTCACCACGGGTTACATCTACAATACCCACCTTATATCCCTGACTGGTGAGTTTCGCAACAGTGCCGCCCATAGTTAGCTCTGCATCATCCGGATGTGCGGCAAAAATAAGCACGTCAAGCGTCATAATCGTCCTGTCCAATTTGTCCAAAAATCACATTATAAAATAAGTGTTTTTTATTCTTAACCATAATTTTTATTTTCAGGTTTGCTTTGTGTTAATTCCTCCGTGTGTACTTCTGAGAGGTTAAAAACGCACCATTTTTTATTAATCACTAATCCATTGGAAAACTATGAAGAAATGTTTCATTTTCCTTGCTTCACTTTTTTTATTCACCGTGACATTATTTCCCCAAACTTATTCATGGGAATTGCGCCAGTCAGGTCAAAGCTTAGGAAACCCTGTCGCCCTTAGGAATGATAACCCTAATGTTGTTTATTATGGCACTGTTGCCACAATTTATATCAGTTATGACCGGGGTGAAACATTTACACAGTGGGGCACCAACATTTCCGGCTCCACAAGAATCAAACACATGATTGTTTCTTCAAGGGATTCCTCAACAATGATTGTTGCTCATGAGGGCTCCCCGGATAGAATTGTAAAAACCACTAACCGCGGCCAGTCCTGGACGATTGTTGCAAACAACTTATCACTCTCCTTTTATGGCATCCCGGTAACCATGGATTACAGCGCTCCGGAAACACTCTATTCTATGTCTTCTGATACTGTTATTAAGTCAATGGATTTTGGAACCACGTGGAGTACCATTTACCGTTCTGCCTCAGGTCCTAATTATTTTGATGCACCCTGTGACCTGGAAGTTTTTCCTGACAGTAACAACATCCTTCTTGCCGGTGATAATACACGCGGCATTATGAGAAGTACCGATTACGGTGCAAGCTGGAATCAGGTTTTTGTTACTTCTGGCGAAATACCCACCATTGCAGTTGACTTTAACCGCCCGGGTGTTGCTTACGCAACAAAATGGAGCGGCGGCGGCGGCTTCCTGAGAACTACCAATTATGGTGCAACATGGGAGCTTTTTGCTAAT
>CAYYJL010000171.1:0-6345 GCA_964472245.1 uncultured Ignavibacteriaceae bacterium
CAAGATATACAGCCGGAAAATTGTTATATCGTACTGGTTGGTAATGCGGCGGAGATTGCTCCTACAGTTGCATCACTGAGTGCGGATCCTATTGTATATTATGATGAAACCGGAAACAGAGTAACGGAAACTATCCCGCCGCCGGATCAGGGGGAATTAACTCCTGAAAAGATAATTGAGAATTATATCATTGCCATTGGCGGCAAAGAGAATCTGCTTAAAGTAAAAGATAAGTCCGTTATGATGCAGACTAAATTCCAGAATTTTGATATATCCGCAATGGTTTATCACAAACTCCCGAATAAGATGATGCAAAAATTCTCCTTTGGCGGAATGGAGCAGGCGATTATGTTTGACGGAGAACGGGGCTATCAAAAGAGCGTTATGGGTGATGAGGAACTGACAGGCGACAATCTGGAAATGATCCGCTTTGAGGCAGGACTGCATAATATATTGTATCTGGATAAATTCGGAATCAAAGCATCCTATAAAGGCACCGAAAAAGTTAAAGGCAAAGATGCCCATAAAGTTGAACTTCTCTTTAAAACCGGGGCTGTCATGAAATATTATTATGATACACAGACCTGGCTGCGAATCCGTGAAGAAAGAATGGTTGAATCACCGCAGGGCAAAATCAACCAAACTACCGACCTGGACGATTACCGTGAGGTAGAAGGAGTAAAATACCCATACAGCATCAAACAGGCAGCCGGAGGTATGAATCTGGAGTTTAAGGTATCAGTCATTTCCATTAACCAGAATCTTCAGGATTCACTCTTTATCTTCGAAGAAAAATAATCTTTCACTATCAGGCATTACCGCATGGGTGATGCCTGATAAAATATATCCAATCAGATTTTTACCAGGAGTTATGAATAAACCAAACATAAAAGTTGTCGTCTTTGACCTCGGCAATGTCCTCATCCCTTTTGACCACACGATTGCAGCTTCCCGCTTTAACGAAATTTCTCCCGGAGCCGGAGAACGATACCTGTTGTTCTATAAAGAACATTATGAAAAACACAGGGATTTTGAACGGGGAGATATATCAGAGAACGAGTTTATTGATTTCTGCTTAGATTACATGAATCTTAAAATTGAACGGGAAACATTTGGAAGGATTGCCTCAGAGATTTTTACCGTCAATACGAACGTCACAGAACTGCTCCCACTCCTGGCAAAAAGATACCGGCTTATGCTGCTTTCCAACACCAATTCCATGCACCGCGAATACGGTTGGAAGCAATATGAATTTTTGCAGCACTTTGAAAAACTCTTCTTATCCCACGAAGTACGTGCTGTTAAACCTGAACCTGCTATTTACCAAGCTGTAACTGACTATACAAAAGAAGCACCCGAATCCCACTTCTTTATTGATGACGTAGCGGAGTATATACAAGGCGCCCGCGATGCCGGCTGGCACGGAGCTCAGTTTAAAGGATATGAGATGTTAACTACTGATTTGAAAAGTTCCGGTATTTCATTTTAACTGATCCCCTGGCCAAAGGTAATTAGGTTGGTATCTGGGTCAATTATGGAAAACTCCATCTGTCCCCACGGCTTAGCTTGCAAGGGGGCATTGGGATGGATAGTGATGCCTCGTTCGATACAATCCTCATACAAACCTTTGATATTATCGGTGCGAATATATATTTGGCCGTAATTATCTTTTGGATCTAATTCCCTGTATAAAAAGAAGTGGATCTCAATACTATCTTTACGGCACATAAAATAGTCTTTAAAATCCGCGTTTCCTAATTCCTCAAACCCAAGTTTTTTTATATAAAAATCGCGGGTAATATGTTTATCCCGCATAGGCAATTTTGGATGTATTTCAGTCAGCATAATACGTATAGTAGGGTCGGCATCCTGCCGACCGGATATTCTTGTGTATTAAAATTTACAAAAAAGGCCGCATGGAATTTCCATACGGCCTGATATAAAGTTACGAAAAAATTACTTCAGCAGGTTCATTTTTCCGCTGAAAGTTCTGCCGCCTGCAATTTGCAGTGTATATATATAAACACCAGAAGCAAGATTAGCAGCACGGAATTCCACATTGTGCATACCCGCTTCCATTTCACCTTTCAGCAAGGTCTGCACCTCATTGCCCAGCACATCATAAATCTTCAGAGTTACCTCAGATTTTACAGGAAGAGCAAAACCAATAGTGGTCTGCGGGTTAAACGGATTCGGATAGTTTTTGTACAGTGCAAATTCAACGGGAGCATTCAGGGAGACTTCAACTTCCTGAGAATACGAGAAAGTTCCGTCATAATCCAGCTGTTTCAGGCGGTATGTATATACACCTGAAGTTGCCGTGTTATCAACGAAACGGTAAGAACGAATTTCCGTTGAAGTACCTGCCCCCGCAACAGTACCAACAGCACTCCATCCCTCAGTACCGGATTTTCTCTCAATCATAAAACGGTCATTGTTTGTTTCGGTTGCTGTGCTCCATTCAAGTACCACGGCAGCATCAACAACATTTGCACTAAAGGAAACAAGTTCAACAGGAATAGATGAGCTGAATACACCTTTAACGATATTACCGCGTGAACCGGTTGCATATATACCGCCATTGCGGATTGCCAGATCATAGATAGTGGCATTGGAGACAAAGTTGGTAAGGGTGGTCCAGGTGGTACCGCCGTCTGAAGTAAACAACATTGCTCCTACAGAACCTCCGACAAAGCCGATATTTTCACTGAGGAAGCGTACGGAATATAAGGTTGACGTCGAATTGGATGTCTGCTGAGTCCAGGTAACTCCCCCGTCAGTAGTTTTCCGGATACCTCCGGAGGTACCAACAAGATAACCTACCTGAGCTGAAGGAAAGTCAATTGCATACTGTGTGGAAGTTGTAGGATTCAGATTAGTCCAGGTCTGCCCGCCGTCGGTGGAACGGTATGTTTTTCCGCTTGAACCGGTAGCAATCAGATCATCGGCACTAAAAAGCTGAATTGCATAAATAGCCGTTGTTCCATGAGGATCTGGTAACAAAGTCCAGGTTGTACCGCCATCCGTGGTTTTTACAATGTTACCGCTGCCGTCACAAAGGTAACCGACATTATCATTGGCGAATCTGGTGTCATACCAAATATTTGTTGTAGATGAAACAGGAGTGGTCAGCTGTGCCCAGGTTGCTCCTCCGTCTGTCGTTTTCCAAACACCGCTGCCACCGCGGGATGCCACGTAGCCGACATTAGCTGATGGAAAGTATCCGCTGTATATACGGTATTTCGGATTAACGGAGTTAAGATTCCATGTCACTCCTCCGTCAGTCGTCGTAAAAAGAACACCAAGACTATCTGCGGTCGTCGCAGAACCGCCCACTGCATAGCCAAACATATCATTCAGAAAAATAACTTTCCGCATCTCTTCACGGGCTAAGGAGAGACCAAGTTTAGACCAAGTAGCACCAGAGTTTGTGGTTCTTGCCATAAATCCGCCTTCTCCTGCAGCATAGACCGTTGCATTTGATCTTGGATTACTGGCGAGATTCCCCCCAACTGCAAGACCATAGACATTGGAGCTTGGTGCCACACCGGAGAAGCTTGGGTTCCAGGATGTACCCTGATCTGTAGTTACATATATATTTCCGTCAGCACCGGCTGCAAACCCGAGACTATCGGTCGCAAATTTCACTTCATAAAATGTTCCGGTTCCGTAATCGGTTGGAGTCCATGTTGTCCCGCCATCTGTGGTTTTAGAAATCGCATAACCGGCATCTGCTACAAAACCAATGTTTGCGTTCAGAAAATAGATTCCGCGAACCACGCTGGTTAACGTATATCCGGTCACAGCGCTCCAGGTAGCACCGCCGTCAAAAGTTCTGATAAGTCTGCCGGGCGTTGCCGAACCGGTGCCGGCATAAACGGTATCCGCATTCAAGGCATGAATTTTATAGACCAATACCGATGTTGTGCCGCCAATAACCTGCTCAGCCCATGTTGATCCGCCGTCAGTAGTTTTTAAGAGTTTACCGCTTGAACCGCCGATATATCCGAGATTTTCAGTAACAAAATCAACATACCATAAATTGGAGGTTAAATTGGTGGTGAGCTGATTCCATGTCATACCGCCATCGGTGGTTTTCATGGCAAGCCCTGCTGTCCCGACAGCATAACCTACATTGTTGTTAAGAAAATCCGCTTCATATATATCCCGGTGGCCTGCAAGGGAATCCGGTGTGGAAGTAACCCAGGTTGCACCGTTATCAGTGGATCTACCGACTCCTCCGGCATCAGTAAAAAACAAAACTGAACCGTTAGTCAGCACAACAATGTCATTAATATGGTTGCCCGCGGGTTTTGGATGCAGCCATTGCCACTGGCTTATTTGAGCCGTAAGCGTTAACTGCGCAAGAAGAAGAATAAGAAACAAGCGAATCATAGAACACCTCTGTTATTTATTATGAATAGAACCAATTAAAAAAAATCAACAAGCTCCTAACTCACCAGATTATGCCTAATCAAACATTTTCTGCAAACGCAGAAAGAAAAATTTACCTGTTCACACCGTTTATGGAAAGGGAAGATCTGCCGTTGCTTCCGTCAGTGGTGATAGTTATATATACCGGTTTAACAACAACGGTCGTGTCATTGGTATCTGACACAATAAAGGAAAACCGCGTTGCTGATTTGCTTTGTGTATCCCCCATACTGAAGGAAAGTGCACCCCTGCCTACAACATTTTCCCCTTCAACCGTCACAGAAACCGAAGTTCCGGGGGCTAAAGGATTATTGTTCTGATCCTTCACTTCATAAATAAATTCAAGACTTGACCCATTGGCTATATCAAAGCCGGATGACGGGTTAATCGTCAGCTGAGAAATTCCGGAAAACAGTACCACTGTGGAAGTGGATATGGTTTGGGAATTTTCATCTGCAGTGGAAGCAGTTACCGTTGCAAATCCGGCACCTAAGGTGGCATGCGTCGGCTGCGGGGCTGCGGATAATAAATTAACGGTAGCTCTTCCCGCTTCATCAGTTTCAGCAGAACCGATAATTATTCCCCCGGTACTTGTAAAATATACTCGCGTTCCGGGACGAACCGGATTTCCGTATTTATCCCCCACAAATGCCGTAACGGAATTTTCTAATCCATAGCGGTTATAGCCGGCAAAGTTCAAAAACTGTGAAGCAACGGAAAAGTGTGCGGGATCCGGCAGTCCGCCATGAATAGCAACCCCCACGGGGTTTGAAACAATAGTTCTGTTAGTGGTGGTTACTTCTGCAGTAAGCTGCACAATGCCTGCACGTGTTCCGGAAGTGAGGATAACTGTTGCCTGCCCCGCAGTATCAGTAAATACAAATTCCGGACTAAGATATTCACCGCCTGCCGGAGCGGCACCTATGCGGAACCGCACCAGCGACGTATTGGAAATTGAAATATTTCTCCCCGTGGAATCCACAACCTGAAAGGTCAACCGTACGGTTTCTACGGAACCACTCTGCCGGACACCTATCGTTGCAGTTGACTGGGAAAGCAGATACACAGATGAAGGCGGTCCGCTGCCGGAAACTGTATTCACCACGGTAACGACACGGAGTGCAATTGGAACCAGGGAGTTAGTATTACCCACCGTTGCAAATACCTGAGTGGTATCAGTAACAAATCCGGCTTTGGATATAATCAATGTAATGGTCTGATTTGAGGTCAGATTAAAATTGAGGGTAAAGCTGCCGCTGCTGTTCGTGGTTGTGGTATGTGTCCCCTCATTGGTGATCGCACGTACCGTGGCAGTATCCAGCGCCGCACCTGATGATGCATTATTGATGGTTCCGGTAATGGTAACATTGCCGGTGGTACCGTTTCCGTTACCGCTGCCTCCTCCAATAATTTCCACCTTGGGATCTGTTGAAAGATCACAACTTTGCACAAATAGTGATACAAAGGCAAAGAGGAAAATCTTTACCGGGAGTGCATACCCTGATTTATGCATGTTCTCCTTTTTGAAGTATCATAATTATACACATGAGTATCTTGTCCTGTTCACGGGAAATTAATAGGTCTAAGGTACAAACATACCAAAAATCGGAACAAATTTGATCAATAAAAACCATATTAGGGTAAAACCAATCCACAATCCAAATACCATTATCAGATAGGATTTCTCTTTTTCCGGTTGATACATCGTACGGGAAAGTCCTATCCCGAAAACAAAAAATGAAGCGATTGTAAAAATATCCAGCTTAGCCAGCAAAAATCCGGTGAAGGTCATTTTGTCAATATCTAAAATAGATGCCATGGAAAGATCACTGAAGGATCTGTCTAATAGCATTGAAACAATTGCAACCAGGATGATGGAAATTACATTAATGTATCCCGAAAGTGCACTTG
>CAYYJL010000172.1:0-6340 GCA_964472245.1 uncultured Ignavibacteriaceae bacterium
AAATCGATAGCCAGGTTATATTTTTTATGAACGGGGTCATATAAGAAATCAAGAAACTGAACAGTATCAGATGGTGGAAAGCTGATCAATAAATCAGTTTGGACAGGGGGATAAGCGTGAACAACCTTTTGATTGTTATCCAGCAGAAGAATGGAATGGTAAGAATAAGAGGTGTACTTAGCATATATCCAATCATGCACCTCTTTAATGTCGTCGCTTGCAGCCTTCTTTTTCAATACAGCCCTTATATGAGCCATCAGACTTTTATTCTGAGACAAGGAACTGATATCCCTGAACTGCTCAACTCTGAACATGGAGATCCGGGCCGATTTAAGAAGAACTAAGGAACTGAGAGTGTTTCTGTTTTCATTATATATTCCTTGGCGGATAAAGTTAAAGAAGTAATATGTAAGGATGAGAATTATTATCGAAACGATAACAATAATAAAAAGCGGAGTAAAGTGCGAATAATTTTTATTATTCCTGTAACCAGTTTCCACAACAGGCATTCTTGTTTAATGAGGAAAAAACCGCCGGTTGAAGGTAGAAGGAGATTGATATCAGAACCGAGCCGGGACGCCTAACAGGTAACAAGCATCCAACAACCTTACAAGCTAAATATAAGGATAAAACAGCTTTTTATCAAGGGTTAGGCAGAAAAGACATTTATAAATAAAAAGGCAGCTGTGATAAGCCGCCTTCTGATGATAATAGAGCTACAACTATTTAGTTGCTTGCCGCAAAATAACTTATTTTAGCAGATTCATTTTAATTCCGGCAGTCGTAAAAGAAGCTGAGGCAGCATTAGTTTTTAGAGTAAGTTTCAGCAGATAAATGCCAGAGGAGACATTTGCATTCCAGTTGAGTGTCATCCGTCCTGCCGGCTGGTCCCCTTCAAATAGTGTGGCAACTTTTTGACCGAGTGTATTAAACACTTCTGCTGTCACATAACCTTCTGCGGGCAGATTTACCTCAACTGAGGTTGCAGGATTAAACGGGTTGGGGTAGTTTTGTGACACGCTGAATTCTGCAGGAATCAGCTCATTATCTGAAACACCGGTTGGTTCAGGCAGCGGCATATAATTGTTAATGATATAATCATAATTTAAACCTGATATATCATTATTAAACCGGTATGGTCTTCCGGCTATATATATAAAAGTGCCAGCATCCTGTTTTTTGATTCTGAATCCGGCTGTCCAGGGAGAAGTTGCAGACTCAGTGAACATCCGTTTGGCGCCGGTTGTTGTATCTATCATTACCAGTTGATTCCTTGTATTGTTAGCCAGCACGGGCATATCAAGCAGATTGGCATCAAGTGAAATAAGTGAAGAACTTAAGGTTACCAATCCGGAAAAAGATTGTATGCCGGTATAGGTCATGAGGGTATTGTTAAAAAAATCAAGCCCCTGGCGGGTGGCCAGCAGAAAATTGCCGCCGGACTGTATATATTCCAGCACCTGGTCAGCGTTGTAGAAGGATATATCCCCGCCGAAGTTGTTACCGATCCAAATAACCCTGGGATATAGTTTTAAGACTGAGGTGGGTATGTTACGGTTAAAATAATGGATGCTTTTTACCTGGGTGTTAAGCGAATAATCGAAACCCTGAGAGCCGAACAGATCCCATACATCAACATCGTTTTCGCCGAATACTGCAGAGTTAAGATACATGTTTGCCATTTCAGTCGGGTAGGTAACCCGTTCAACGCCGTTGACAACTAATATATCTGCATTTTTTTGGATGGTGTTTACGACGTTATTAATTATTCTGGTATGTGAGTTGGTGCCGTCAGAAACAACAAGGCGGACAGATTGTGCGCCGGTTTGGGTATACATATACTGGACTGACTGTCCACTTGCATCAATGGTGCCGTTATTATCAAAATCCCATTCCCATGAGGTTATGGGTGAAGCACCCTGAGTGCTGTAATCCAGAAAGGTTACATTAAAGGGAATTGCACCTAAATCTTCCTCCACGGCAAATGCTGCGTGCAATCTTGATGAGGGGCTGATTTCTGACATGGCTGACTGATATACAAGTTTGGTGTCTGTATTCTGAATAAATGCAACAACACGGAGATTTTCCATGATGACAGAAGACAAAAACTGTGAAGTTGGTATATACATTAATTCAGAGGTAACGGAAGCACCCGGTTCCGGAATTGTTATAACCGTGCCTTTTGCATTGGGGAGCATTTTCCTTGAAATGGCATGGAAAGAACTTTCGCCGTTTGGTCCCGGAGGAGAAGTGAAGTTGACATCTTTTTCCATTATGGAAACAAAAAGTTTGGTTACACCAAAAGAGGAAACATCGGTTGAATCCCTGGTGATCTTAACAGAAACGGAGACAACATTATTGGAAAAGCGTTCTGCAACGATTTCAATTTTGAAGGGTGAATATTGGGTGTTACCTGAAGTTACAGCTGACTGAAGGGCAGCCGAACTGGTGGTGATATTTGTACCGTTTACCTGAATCCAGGGCACGGCATTTACACCGTATAATCCGCGGCGTATGTTGTTGTCGTTAGAGTTGAGCAGAAACATCGGGTCACCGGGTGAAGGCCAATCCACGTTATACACCAGGTGTATCATCTCGCCATTTTGCAGCATTTGTGCAGTGAGTGCATTATACCATGCATTATTAATATCAGCGCAAGGGACACAGCCCGCATTGGTAAATCTTTCAACTAAGGAAAGACGGGGATATGAATATAATGAAGCTGATAGCAGAAGGAATAGGAACAAAACCGGTACACTTTTTCTCATGTGCATTCCTCAATTATTTTTGGAGGAAACTTAAGGTAAAAACCTAAGTTTAGCAAATGAAAACTATTGACAGGCGGGGTTATGAGGGGGAATTTTGCCGGATAAAGGTAATTAGTTCATTTATTTCTGTTTTTGAAAAAGCTGCCGCAGCACCCGCTTTCAGTGCATCTGAGGAAAAGTCCTCCTGTTTCAGCTGAGAGACGATAATAACAGAGGCAGAAGGGTCCAGTTTCACGATTTCCTTTGATGCGGCAATTCCGTCGAGCTCTGGCATAAGGAAATCCATGACGACAAAATCCGGGCGGTGCAGCTGGAATTGTTTGATGGCTTCAATTCCGTTGTTCCCGAAAATATAATCGCATACAGGAATGCCCTGCTGCAAGATTTTTTTGAGCGTGTTTTGGTAACGGGAATTATCGTCAACTATCAGGATTTTCAAATTTTCCAATTACAATTTTTTCAGGATTAAAATTAGGGTAATCCGGGGATGACTGCAATGAGTAGTAATACTTAATCAGCAAAGGGGTTCACCGGAGAAGCTTTTTATATGCAATGGCAAACTCCAGCAATTTATGGTGCCCGGTCAGGTTTAACTTTTGCGCCATGTTCATTCTGTGGTTTTGTATGGTACGTATGCTCAGAAACAGTTCATCTGCAATCTGCTGGCTTGTTTTATTAGCAGCAACAAGTTTTAGTATCTGGAGTTCTGAGGGTGAAAGCAAATCTATCTTAGCCAGGATGCCTTCTTTGTTTTCATTTTTGTCAAGGTTTTGCATAGCTGATTCCAGATGAGGGGTGATAAATACCTTACCGGCAGCGACAGCATATATAGAGTCAAGTATATCTCTTATTACTGAATCTTTAAGCAGATATCCTTTTACCCCGAGTTGAATTGCCTCTTGTATATATTCTTCATCATTGAACATAGTCAGGATAATAATGCCTGATTCACATCCGGCTTTTTTACATTTTTTAGCAAGCTGCAAACCGTTCATGCCCGGCATGGAAAAATCCACAATGGCTACGTCCGGTTCCAATGAAGTTATTAATTCAAAAGCATCGTTTCCGTTTTCAGCCGAACCGAGCAGTTTAATATCCTTATCTTTTGCAAGGATGGAAACAAGCCCTTCGCGAAAAACCGGATGATCATCCGCTGTTACAACAGTGATGGTGTTACTCATAGTGGCAATATAATTTTAATGGTTGTACCTGATTCCGGGATTGAAGTAACTGAAAACTCTCCGTCCAGCAGTTTAATCCTTTCGTGCATGCTTTTTAATCCAAACCCGGACGCAAGTTTTTCTGTCATTCCGGGGGAATGTATATCAAAACCCCTGCCGTTATCAGTAATGCTGAGAGTAACGTTTTGCTGATTAAACAGCAGGGATACGGAAACGGTATCTGCTTTGCTATGTTTTACAATATTATTGAGTGCCTCCTGAACAACACGGTATATTGTAATCTCATGTTCTTTTGAAAACGAAGCTGGGGAGTCCTGTATCTGAGCATCAATCTGCAGTTTATGTACTTTTCCAATTTTCCTGAATAATGCCTGCAGTGTTTTTGCGAGTCCGAGAGAATCCAGTTGATGAGGATGCAGCCGGCCAGAAAGGTTTCTGGTATCATCAATAGTATCAGTAACAAGCTGCTGAAGTTCTGCATGGTCTTCAGCAAACTCCTGCGGAGAGGGGAGTAACTGAATCATATTTTTAATAACAAGCAGGTTTTGGCCTAAACCGTCATGCAGTTCGGAAGCAATACGTTTGCGCTCCTGCTCCTGTGTTTCAATTAATTTTTTTGTAAACTCTTCCTGCTGCCGTTTAGCCATTTCTAACACTCTGATGCGTCTGAGAATGAACCAGAGAAGCACTCCGGCAGAAAGAGATGCTATAAGAACCTGAAACCAAAGGGTAGCCCAAAACGGCGGAACGACGATAATGGTAAGCTGGGTTCCCGTATTGTTCCATACTCCTTCATTATTGCAGCCGATAACAGTAAAAACATATTCGCCATAGGGAATGTTGGTATATATTGCCTCTCTTCTTCCACCTGCGTCAATCCAGTTCTGGTCATATCCGGTAAGCCGGTATTTATAGCGGTTATATACGGCGTTATTATAATTTAGTGCAGCGTACGAGATTGAGAAATCCTGTGCGGGGTAATTAAGCGTAACGGATTGAACAAGGGAGTAATCATTTTCCGCCTGATATTTTTCATTAAGAATTGAGATGCCTGTAATTCTAATTGGGGGCGGTTCGGTATTAAATCTTTTAATATCACCCGGAATTTTAAGAGCACCTGTATATCCTGCAAAATATACCTCGTTATTATAGTCAACAAATGCAGTTCCGAAAGAAAAGTAGAATCCTTCAAAATCCTGGAGTAGATCCACAACCCTTTCATTGCGGGAGGCGGTATCATATATAACAATTTTTGAGTGGCTTTTATTATACCAGAGCCGTCCTTTAGAATCAAAAGCTGCCTGCAGTGATGTGTTGTCATGATATGAATAAGAAGAGGGGAAGGTCTCTGCAGTATTACTGTGCAGATTGTAGAGTATCGGCCCGCCGTAAGTGCCTACCAGAAGTTGGCTGCCACCATATGGCAAAAGATACGTTATGCCATTAAAGGGTGACCCCGGTTCATCCGGTTTGAATTTAAAGACATCGCTCTTTTTAGATTGCATATCAAATATACATAATCCGAAACCGCTTGCAAGAATAAGCGTATCGCCAAAGCTGATTAAATCTGCAAAGTGATTTCCAGGCAGGTTGCTGTTGGCCTTATCAAATACTTCAAACTGCGGGTTTTGTGCGGTTTTTTGTCCCTGCCGTATTTTGATAATACCGCCTCCCCAGGTGGATAAATAGAGATTGCCGGCTTCATCCTCGCGGAAAACCTTTGCGTATATAACATTCTTAGAAGCGGTATTAAGGGATTCCACAGGCATAAATTGAATGGAGGGTTTTGCCTCACTTAATCCGGCGAACTTAAGGCGGAAAACCCTGCCGCCCCAGGTGCCCAGCCAGTAGTTTCCGCTTTTATCTCTGTAGAGCACAATTGCGATTGGTTCCACTCTTGTTTCTGATACAGCGGGAATGCTGTAGTGGTAAAATCTGCCGGTAATATCATCCATGATGCTGAGACCCTTTTCCGTGCCATATATAATATGCCGGGCGGATATGCGTTGAATAAAATTAACGGTGTTATTGGCGATACTGTATATATCTTCCGGGTCATGTTTATACAGCGACGGGTATTTTGCATTCAGGGAATACCTGCTCAGCCCGCCGACGGTGCCTATCCAGAGATTGCTGCCTGCACCGCCGTATATATGTGTAATGTTGTTTTCTTTTAACGAAGAGGAAATGCCCGGGTAGTTTATATACTCCCGGTAAGCACCTGACTGCAGATTGATGCGGTACAGCCCTGAGAGTGTACCCAGCCAAAGATATGTATCACTTTCCGGATAAATGGCAGTGGGAATAGGCATAAAGGATTTTTTCAACCGGGAAACAGGGCGGATGGATTTTACGAATTGGTTTGTTTTGGCATCATATATCAGTAAGCCG
>CAYYJL010000173.1:0-1843 GCA_964472245.1 uncultured Ignavibacteriaceae bacterium
CTTTTTTAACACGCAGCACGGGTTTTAGGATAAACGGAAAAATAACAGGATGCGGCCGGGTTTTATAGCAGAATACCCGCTTTTTTATTCCGCCTGTCATTCATTACATTTGCTCAATGAATAATTATCCTTCTGTAGTTTCCTTCTTGCGGGAGATCCGTTCCGGCTCTTCGCTCCCTCTGGTTGTCTCAGCTGATGACGGCAAAACATATATTATGAAACTTACAGGAGCGGGGGAAGGGGTTCATACTCTCATTGCAGAGTGGACAGCATCCCACCTTGCTGCTGCAGCCGGCATTCCCGTTCTCGAACCTGTAATTCTTAATTTTAACAGCTCCCTCATGCCCCCCGGCATTGATCCGGAAATTACTGAACTGGCCCAAAGAAGCAACGGGCTCAATCTGGGTACGGTATATATACCCGATTCCCGTTCTCCAAAAGAAGCAGACTTTGCAGCTCTCTCACCGGAAATGTGCAACACCATATTTTTAACAGATTTGCTCCTGCTGAACATAGACCGCACCCGCAAAAACCCCAATATGCTGGTGCAAAACAGCCAGATCTTCTGCTTTGACTATTCTGCCAGTTTTACTGTTAATGATATTGTAAACGGACGCAATACATCCGGAGGCAAGCTGCTTCAGCTGATGCGCCGTCATCTGTTTTATAACGATGATATATCAGGTGAGAGCATTGATGCGGTGTGTTCTTCGTTTAGTTATGAGTGTGTTCATGCTATACTTACTGCTATTCCGGCTGCATGGCAAAAATGCGTTTCCTGCGATGATATTTCTTTGCAAATGTATAATCTTCTCAGCATCAACAATATGTTAACTGATCGGCTGGAATTTCTCCGCTCAGACCCCTATTAAACTTATGAACAGATAAAATTGAAAAACAGGAAGGCGCTCAGGGCTTTTCAGGAAAAGTTCGGAAGGATATAATGAAGCATTTGTCAATGGAAGCGCAATGAATTCTGTGATACCGTATATATTATTTGCCGGAGTTGTTCAGGGCACAATACTGTTCCTTGCGTCCGTTCATTTCAATCGCGGAAAAAAGGACGGATTCTTCCTTGCCCTCTTTTTTGCCGCCTACACGCTGGATATTCTGTATGCTTTTTACGTCATTACCGGTTTGTCCCGCAGCTGGCCCGTATTCTTGGGACTCAGTGCCCCGCTCCCTTTTATATATGCCCCTTCGCTGTACCTTTTTGCCCGCAGCAAAACCGTTCCCCTGCTTCATACCTCCAAAACCGCTTTAATGCACTACCTCCCTTCTGCTCTCCTGATGGCGATTCTGCTGCTCAGTTATGCAATTGTACCGGGTGATCAGCGCATTGCTTTCACCGGACCGGATACTGAAAGGGAATGGTATTTTTTCCTTATCAGAGCAGCTATTCCTCTTTACGGTATCGGATATCTCATGCTCTCTTACAAAGCAGTAAATGATTTCCACCGGCGGTTACTGGATAATTACTCTGCAATTGAAAACCGGAATCTCCGCTGGCTGGTATATCTTACTGTCGGTATTACGTTAATCTGGATTCTGGAGCTTGTGCAGTCTGTTTTAATTGACCTGCTGCACTTTCCCGAAGGCATTGCATATCCGTATATATACGCTGCTGCATCCCTGTTTTTTACTGCACTGATATACCATGCTCTTATCCATCCGGGATTTTTTTCAGTAGCTTCTATTGCAGCACCCGCCGCAGACGCGGAGACTGTGCAGCGCCAGGATAAACCCTCATTAAAGCCGCTGTTAACTGAAGCGGAAACAGGAAAAGCTCTTGCAGATCTTGATGTTATCATGAAAACCTCCTGTCCTTATAAGGACCCGGATC
>CAYYJL010000173.1:1853-6300 GCA_964472245.1 uncultured Ignavibacteriaceae bacterium
TTCTGATCTTGCCGCTCTGATACATCTTTCACCGCAAAAACTTTCCCGCCTCCTTAATCACACCATGGGCACTACCTTTTATGATTATATAAATTCCTTCCGCGTATATGAAGTTATCCGCATGATGGAAAACGATTCCGGCTCTGTATACACGCTTTTATCCATGGCCTTTGATGCCGGCTTCAGCTCTAAGAGTACTTTTAACAGCGTCTTTAAAAAGGTGACCGGTTTAACTCCTACCGATTACCGCCGGAAACACTTTTCCTCCTGAAAGAGATTCCGGCGCTGTCATTAAAACTCATACTCCAGTCCGAACAGCGGCAGTAAATCCCACCCGGTTTCCGCCCGTTTTTCATTCTTGAATTCATTCCAGCTGTAGGATGAAATATTCTTTCTGTTGTAAACATTCCAAATACTGAAGTAAACAACCATATTACTTCCACTGAAATGGAACCTCCTGTCCACCCGGATATTAAGCGCGTGGTAATCAGGCAGCCGTTCAGAATGTATCCTGGTGATATCCCTGATACCGTCGTTCATGGATTTTGATAACTGCTCATCAAACGGTGTATACGGAGCTCCTCCGGCATAAATCCAGCGCAGACTGTACTCCCATTCATTGTCCGGCTTATACCCGCCCTCCATGGAAAAATTAAATACGTTATCAGTTGCCCTTGCTCTTTTTATTCCGTCTGCGCCGCGGTATTTATTTTCTGAATATGATGCACTCGCCATGCCGTATATATTACTCATCAGTTTTTTCTGCAGGATAATTTCAATCCCGCGTGACTCCGCCGTGCCTGTTGCCGCCAGAGCAGAATGGAAACGGAACAAACCCTCAGTCAGCGGTTCATCAAAAACTAATTCCGATGGGTATTGCCCGCTCGCCGGCAGATTTTTGTATTTTTTCCTATATATATCCATTGTGAACCGGGTGTTTTCCGTCAGCAGGTATTCTCCTGTTACTGAATATTGTTCTACCGAAGGTTCCGTCAGTTTTTTGAAATCTTCATTTTGTGCGAGCAGGAACAGCGGCAAATGCTGGCCGTATCTGCCTCCGTTTATGCCGAGGGTAAATACGGGGCTTAAGGAATAACGGGCTCCACCCCTCATAAAAACCTGTATTTTATTATTTATATCGGAATATACACCCCTGAGCCCGAGATTAAGTTCTATGCCGTTTCCGGGCGCATAAATTGCATTCACGAATGATCCTACCGTAGAAACATTTATGGACTTCCTGACTCCCGGATTTGTATAAATATTTCCCGCACTGTCCCTCTGGTCCGAAAAGTTCATCCGGATATTTTCATTCATCTGTTTAAGTTCCAGCCCCCATTCGGTTTTCAGTTCACTGCTTAAGCGTCTGTATGCATTCATTCTGATCTGGAGTGAATATTCCCTGGTAGCATCATAAAACCGCCGCAAACCGCTTTCTGTTTTATACAAATCAGTTCCCCTGCTGGTGGTATTAAAAGAGAGGGCGGTGTTTACATAACCGGCAGTATCCTGCAGGTACTTCCAGTTAATTCCGACTGTTGCAGTTCTTACATCGGCTTTTCCCCGTTCGTTCAGTTCTTTTTCCACTGCTTTATTGTGGCTGATTCTGTACCGGTCATCAGCATATATACCCAGAATTGATATCGTATGCTTGTCTGATGCTTTATATACAACCTTCCCCTGGTAATCCCAAAATTCCGGAGATGGATATCCTTCAGCAAAAGTTTTCATAACAAGGTCCAGATAACTTTTTTTAAAGCCCATCAGATAACTCCCCTTTCCGCCCGGCAGCGGACCCTCCAGCTGTACACCTGCTGTTGCATATCCAAGATCTGCCTGCCCTTCAAAATGCTCTTTGTTCCCTTCCCTGAGTTGTATATCCATAACAGAGGAAAGTCTGTCTCCATATTTCACTGAAAATCCTCCGGGACTGAATGTAATATTCCGTACAAAATCCACGTTCAGTATTCCAAACAAACCCTCCGAGCTGCCATGAGAACTGAAGTGATTAATGTAAGGGATTTCTATATTATCCACGTAAAAGACATTTTCCAGTGCGCTTCCGCCTCTTACAAGAAAGCTGCTTTTACCGTCATTCACTTTTGCAACAGAGGGCAGCCCGTAAAGTATCCTGCTCACATCACCGGCACTCCCGGGCGCCCTGCGTATTTCCTCGGCAGAAAACTCTGTAACGCCTGCAAATACGTCTGCTGTATTTCCGAAAAATCCGCTGTACACAACTAAGGAATCCATCTCCAGACTCACCGGCTGAATCTCAATATGTACCGGCGTATTCCGGCCTGGCCTTATTATTACATCCGTCAGGGTCTTGGGCTGATACCCGATATAACTTACCCGCAAAAGATACGAGCCCGGGGGGAGCCCCTCAAGAGTGAAGTTGCCGTCAAAATCAGTCGTAGTCCCGGTAAGAGTTCCGGGTATTACAATATTAGCCAGCGGGATACCGGCTTTAGTTTCTGCATCAAGTACTCTGCCGCTGATGCCTCCGTTATTACCCCAAAGGATACTGCAGCAGAACACTATTATTAACATTATTTTTTTCATGAGACCTCTTTTGGTTAAAAATCAGGATTCAAAACTAGGATATTGTACCCCCGCATTCGTCCGGATATTGTCTTCAGGACGTCCGGATTTTTATCTGGACTCCCGGGAAAGACCGGATTCCGGGATTTATCCGGTATTTTTCATTTGGAAATAACCACACCACTTGTTATTTTTGTAGAGTGATTAGTCAATCAGAAGATAAACTTGAATTAATTAAAGCAGCCGCAATCCGGCTGTTTTCGGAAAACGGGTTCCATGCAACCCCCACCTCCCTTATTGCAAAGGAAGCAGGGGTTTCAAACGGTACTCTGTTCCATTATTTCCCTACCAAGGAAGAACTGATTAATTCCCTCTATATTGAGCTGAAAAGGGAGATTTTTTCCGCAGCTCTGAAAGATGTTAACGAAAAAGATCCATTTTTTGTAACGCTGAAAAGAATATGGGATGGAATAATTGACTGGTCACTCGGTTCACCCAGGAGTTTTTTGTTTGTTCAGCAGTTTGCTAATTCTCCCTTTATTTCCAACATCGCTAAAGATGAAGTTGAGAAACTCAATAAGGTATTTGAGTTGTTTATAAAAATCGGGATAAGCAGAGGTGAACTGAAACCGGTACGGGAAGATATTATCTTCCTGGCTATATACAGCCAGATGATGGGTACTATACGATACCTGTTGCAGCTGGCAGCCCCCGACCCGGAGGTAAGGGAAGCATCCTTTACCCTTCTGGCCCGTTCACTGAAGCCGGAAAACTGATTCCCCTGTTCCTGAGTGTGTAATAAAGTAATTGGATGATATTCATCGTCCTCACCAATAAAAGAGAGCAAAATGAAAATTAATGCTGTTATCACCGGCTCCAGCGGTATGATAGGTCAGGGTGTCCTTATGGAATGCCTTGAAAACGAAAATGTTGAAAAAATACTGCTGCTGAACAGGAGCAAGTCCGGTCTCAGCCACCCTAAGGTTACCGAAATCATCCTGCCGGATGTATCTGACCCTTCAGAGCATCTTGACCTCATCAGAGAGTATGATGCAATTTACTACTGCCTCGGCACTTCTGCCGTTGGTAAATCAGATGCGGAATATGAGCGGATAACCTACACTATGACTCTCGCCTTTGCGGAAAAAGTACATGCGGTAAACCCGGATGCTGTCTTTATATATATCTCGGCAGACGGAGCAGACAGCACGGAAAAAAGTTCCATGTTCTGGGCAAAAACCAAAGGCAGGATTGAAAATGCCATACGGAGTATGGGTTTCAGAAAGTTTTATTCATTCCGGCCCGGCTTTATCCGCCCGCTGCGCGGCATCAGGTCACGCACCCCGGCATACAATCTGGTATATATTGTGCTCGCCCCGCTGCTTCCGCTTATTGAACGCCTGTTTAAGAACGGCGTTACCAATACGGAAAAAATCGGCAAAGCTATGATATCGGTAACACAAAACGGATATACACCGGATATATTATTTAATAAAGACATTAATAAAGCCGCAGCCGGCATATCATGAATTTTAAGAAATTATTAAAGAGGACAGGTTACACAATGGGTATTCTCCTCCTGCTACTGCTTATCTCCGGTTCGGTATTGTTTACCTTTACACCGGATTTCGGCGGAAAGGTTACTATGCAAGATAAATTACGCTTCGAACAATCAGGCCACTATAAAGACGGCATCTTTGTCAATCAGATTGAAACCAATATGAACTTCAGTTTTGGCAACATGGTTGATGTATTAAAAGATTTTGTAACGGGAAATCCCAACCGCTCGCCTGCAGGCCCGCAGCCCGTGGTTAAAATTGACTCAGTAGATATTGCCGCTAACACCGGCGCTATCACGCGGCTGACCTGGTTCGGCCATTCGGCTTTTCTCTTAGAGATTGAA
>CAYYJL010000174.1:0-6235 GCA_964472245.1 uncultured Ignavibacteriaceae bacterium
AAACGGCGTTGCAATCTCTTCCCCTATGATAGTGACATAATCATCATATATATTAATGTTGGTGCCGAATGCCACAAAGTTTGCCTGCGGAGGCACATTAACGCTCTGCCTCCTTTGCACAATCTTGTTAAAATACTTATCCGGCTGTGCATAATAACCGGTTGAATATGATTCAAAAATGGAAAAAATTGTGGTATCACCCCTATCCGTTGAACGCCTTGCTGTAACAGTATCCGTGCTGACAATAAACTTTGTGTAAAGATTATACTGATAGGTACGGAGCTTTTCTTTCTGCTCCAGTTTACGTTTAATTGCATTCCGCATGATGAGCACACCGGGGTTTTCCCCCGTTACAACCACCTCAGGTATTTCATACTGTGCCCGTTTAAAAGTAATATCCACATCGGTAATCCCGGAAGTAACAACCACCTCCCGCTTTTCGGTTTGATAACCCACCATAGAATAGGTGATTATATATATCCCTTCCGGCAGTTTCAGCAGATACCTGCCGTCTAAATCTGTTACTGTTCCTTTGCCTGTACCGGCAATAAATATATTTACGTACGGCAGGGGCTCACCGCTCAGCGAGTCCGTCACCACTCCTGCAATACCCCCTTGCAGCATGGCAGATACCGTACCAATGTACATTATAAGGACCGTGAACAGTGTTTTAGCCAATTAATACTTTCTGTGTAGTTTATGATAGTAAAATTAAAACATTATCCGGCGTGAAACAGTTTCAAATAATTATTTTTTTCTTATTTATCCGTTTTGCCGCATCAGCTCAGGATTCCCTTTCTGTTGCAGAACCCGGCATTAATTATTGGAAATTAGGGACTGTTACCGCACTGACTGCCGGCGGATTTGTTTACGGTCATGCTCTAAACAACGATTTGTGGTGGAAAGGGGAAAAGTCCTCTTTTCATTTTAACTGGCAGGATGACTGGACCTATGCCCTTGGCTCTGATAAATTCGGCCATTTTTACTTTCCCTATGTGACGGCAACGGTCTATTCCGGCCTGTTCCGGTGGAGCGGATTAGATAATACAACATCATTGTATGCAGGGGCCTCCGTGGCTTTTGCCTATCAGTCTTATATTGAGATACGGGATGGTTTTTCAAAACAATGGGGTTTCAGTTGGGGGGATTTTGCGGCAAATACTCTCGGGGCAGCTTACCCTCTCCTGCAGCATCATTATCCTCTCCTTGATAATCTCAGATTCAAGATGAGCTTTTATCCGTCGGAACGGTACAGGAATAATTCCCACGCTGTTATCTTTGACGACTACGAAAGCACCTATGACTGGGTGAGTATTAAACCTGCTCTCGTTTTGCCGGAATCCGCAAAAAAATATATGCCCTCATTTATTAACTTCGCGATAGGCCATAGTGTAAAAAAACTGGATATATCCCGTCTGGCTCATCATGAATGGTATATAGCCATTGACTGGAACGTGGAAGCATTACCAGGTGATTCTGAATTTCTGCTTACCCTCAAGCGGCTGATAAATTTTTATAAACTCCCCGCTCCTGCGGTCAAAATATATCCCGGCGTTGTATGGTACGGGTTAAAGTTCTGATACAACAAAGCCCGCAGCATCTGCCACGAGCTTGTTATATATATTATATTCTCAGTTAATCACACGGATAACTTTTTAACACGGCATCCGAATATGTACCGCCTCCCTTCTGTGCACACTGTGGTTACTGCTTTCCCCGGATCACTTGAGCAAGGTCATCTTTTTGCTGAGGGTCTTCCCGGCAGCAAAGACGGTATATATATACGTACCGGAACTTAACCCGGGTGCGTCAAAGGTAACCGCATGATTCCCTGCTTCCATAAATCCGTCAACTAATCTGCTCACCTCCCTGCCAAGCATATCGTACACTGCCACGCTCACCATTCCCGGAGCCGATACAGCAAATCTGATTTCTGTTGTAGGATTAAACGGGTTAGGATAATTCTGTTCCAGTGCTACGGTATTTGGCTGCAGAACCTTATCATCAACTCCCGTGGAAAGCCCGGGATAATAGACTTCTACAAACTTATCATACAGAGTATCTTCTTCACTATATGCTTCAAAGTAATGTATTGCGAACAACGGGAATTTAGACTGATTGTCATACCATATAAACGAAGTTGTTTTCGATTCTTCCATACCAACTTCCAGCTCACCTGCGTAGTAAGTTGTGCGGAACCTATCCTCAGTCCTGATTCTCAGAACATCTGTGTTTTCTCTTTGAGGCAGCCCAATCGTTCCGCTGCCATCTGCGGATATGGTACGTACACCTTTTTTCTCTGCACGGATTTCATCCATCTCCCACTCTGATACATACTCATCATAAAAGAATGAGCCGTAACTAAAGGGAATCTGTAATTGCCTGCTCGGGTCCAAATACTTATCCGAATAGAGTATAGTCCTGATGCCGACAATATCTAAACCATCCGGGGTAATTTTGTAATAAACATATCCTGCCAGTTCACCTGCACCCTCTTCGTACATGGCGAGATCAGCATCCGGAAATTCCGCTGCATATGGAGTTTCTGATGCCGCAGCATATTTTACATGGGAGTAGCCGTCAGTCAGAGGTGCTTCGCGGAAATCCCAGAAATTTCCTGTGCCGGCAAGCCCGGAATCCGAGTAATAATTATCCGAATAGCGGATATACACCTCGTCCCCCGATGCCGGAATATTACGCGTACCCAGCTGTACCTGCGCAAATTGTGTGGATATAAGTAAAAAAAATGTAATAATTAATGATTTCATCTAGTTGCCTGTCTATTAGTATTTTTTTTGCTTCACAAATGTATCCTGTCAACTGCTCTATATCGGCAGGCAAGTGAAGAGTGGAAACTAATGATGACCGGATGCTTTTACCCTCAATGACTGATTGGTCATTTTAGTAATCCTGTTTTCCCGCATAAACAATGGGCTAAAATCTTCCAATTAATCCGGCATTTTTTGATATTTTCAGCATATTCTCTATTTTAAGTCATGAAATTTTAATCTCACCATCAAAGGAAAGTAATGAAGAAGTCCGCAAAAGATGAAGTTGTTCAGGTTAATATCACCTCCGTCATGGAGGAGCACCGCCTTTTTGCGCCCTCACCGGAATTTTCAAAAAATGCACACGTCAAATCCTTTGATCAGTACAAGAAAATGTACAAGGAATCAATCCTTAATCCGGCAAAATTCTGGGGTGAGGTGGCTGATAACCTCCACTGGTTCAAGCACTGGACCAAAATGAAACAATGGAAAGCCCCGGATGCCAAATGGTTTGTGGGTGCAAAAACCAACATTGCATACAACTGTGTGGACCGCCATCTCGGTTCATGGCGCAGAAACAAAGCTGCAATTATCTGGGAAGGCGAACCGGGTGAAACCAGAATCCTTACCTATCAGGTTCTCCACAGAGAAGTTTCCAAATTTGCCAATGTGCTTAAAAAGATGGGCATAAAAAAGGGAGACCGCGTAGCAATATATATGGGTATGGTTCCTGAACTGGCCATTGCCGTCCTTGGCTGCGCAAGGATAGGCGCTGTGCATACAGTAGTCTTCGGCGGGTTCAGTGCGGAGGCATTGAAGGACAGAATTAACGATGCGGAAGCCAAATTAGTAATTACCTGCGATGCAGCTATCCGCCGCGGCAATCTTGTCCCCCTGAAACCGGCTGTTGATAAAGCTCTGGAAGCCGCACCTACGGTTGAAAATGTTATTGTATATAAAAGAGTGGCTGAGTACCAGACTTCCATGAGTGCGGGGCGCGACCACTGGTGGCACGAAATCATGCAGTCGGTAAATGATACTTGCGAAGCTGCGCAGTTAGATTCAGAACATCCGCTCTTTATACTGTATACCTCCGGCACAACCGGCAAACCGAAGGGAATCCTGCATACCACTGCGGGATACATGGTGAATACATACCTTACCACAAAGCTGGTTTTTGATATTAAAGATGAGGATATATACTGGTGCACCGCTGATGTCGGCTGGGTAACCGGGCACTCGTACGTTATATACGGCCCGCTGCTCAACGGAGCCACTACCCTTATGTATGAAGGAGCTCCTAATCATCCCGACCCGGACCGTTTCTGGCGCGTGATAGATAAATATAAAGTAAATATATTTTATACCGCCCCCACCGCTATCCGCGCGTTTATCCGCTGGGGCGAGCAGTGGGTTCTGAAACATGAACTCACCAGTCTGCGCCTGCTCGGTACTGTGGGTGAACCCATTAATCCCGAGGCATGGATGTGGTATCATAAAATTATTGGTAAGGAAAAATGCCCCATCGTGGATACCTGGTGGCAGACTGAAACCGGTGCCATTATGATTTCCCCTCTCCCCGGTGCAACCGCCGCAAAACCCGGCAGCTGTACATTCCCCATGCCGGGCGTTATGCCGGAAGTTGTTGATAAAAAGGGCAATCCGGTCCCGGCGGGAAGCGGAGGGTATCTCATCATTAAAGATACATGGCCTTCAATGCTGCGCACGATATACGGGGATAAGCAGCGCTTCAAAAAACAGTACTGGTCAGAGTATAAAGGATACTACTTCACCGGTGACGGCGCACGGCGGGATAAGGACGGTTACTTCTGGGTAATGGGCAGGGTGGATGACGTGATAAACGTTTCCGGCCACCGGCTCGGTACTGCAGAAATTGAAAGCGCCCTGGTCAGCCATCATGATGTTGCCGAAGCAGCCGTTGTTGCCAGACCTGATGAAATTAAAGGAAGCGCCATTGTTGCGTTTGTTTCTTTAGAATCCGGTAAAACACCGTCACTGCTCCTCAAAGAAGAATTACGCAATCACGTGGCACAGGAAATAGGCCATATCGCAAAGCCGGATGAAATCCGCTTTTCCGATGCCCTTCCCAAAACCCGGAGCGGAAAAATCATGCGCCGCCTCCTGCGTGAAATAGCAACCAGCGGAAACGTTGTCGGAGATACCTCCACCTTAGAAGACTTCTCAGTCCTAGAAAAACTCCGGGATGAGGATTAGTATATACTAAAAGAAATATTAGGGAGGGGTGGTTAACTCAGCAGTGTATCATGATTCCAATCATTGTTATTTTGCTGTACTGACTATCCCCATTTTTCTCATTGTATCGTTATAACCCCATATCTGCCCGTGTTTGGGGTTTCCTTTTTTTGAAAGACGGTCCACGTAATATACCGGTTTTTTGGATTTCTGCATAAGTTCCAGGACCTCATCCCGTATTTCGAGATACTCTTTTTCTAGTCCCTTTGGTGCATCCCCCCAGGCAGCAATAATCAGATCACAGATTCTAAAATACTCTTCAAGGTAATGCAGGTTAGTTGCGCTTTTAAGCCCCCCCTTTTTTTCTTTCAGCTTTTCAGAATAGGTTTCGTAGTCCGGAATCAGATTTAAGATTACCACACCGCCGGCTCCCCTCAGAGCGGGTATGTAATTACGGTTCTTATATATATAACTGGTCACGTTAAACACTGTTTTATCCGACACTTCCCCTGTTGCCCGGCTCGGATTTTTTAGTACCACCCCTATCAATTTATTGCCTCCCCCGGCAAATTCCAGCTGCAGCCAGTACCGCTTCCCTTTAACCCTCTTTAACGATACGGGTCTTTTTACAAACGGCGGATGCAGATATATAGGTTTACGTTTTTTAGCCGGAGCAGTCATACGTTTAGGGGAATCTCTTTATCATGAAATAGTAAAATTGTTCCGGAGTAACTTAATTAAGAAAGGGAGTTTTTGCAACTTTTTCAATAAATTACCTGTTGTCATTATAAACAATTTTCATTTTGATTAACTTTTACATTTTCCCATGGACTTAAAGATTTTTTCTGAAGAAAACCTGCTCAGGCAGTTGGAAACAGCAGAATATGAACTCGGTTTTTACCGCGTAAAATTCTATTCAAAAAACGGCCTGCCTGCTGATAAGGAGACCGAAAGCATAGATGAGTTTTATCTCTACCCTTCCGGCGGAACCCTGCGTGATAAAAATCTCAATATTGTTTTTTACAGTTCCAAATACGATACCTACCGTGGATTCATCCCCCCGCATACAAAGAAGTAATATATATTGTTTCTCCGCTTGGGGGATTGCGCATTACATTAATTTCCCACATCTGAAACATGCGACACAGACTCTCTCCCCACAATGACCTCGGAGAGGTCACATATCTATAGAAAAACGACACACCCATAATCCCGACATCGGAGATGTCGCGTGTTTTCCGTGACCTCGTAGA
>CAYYJL010000175.1:0-3263 GCA_964472245.1 uncultured Ignavibacteriaceae bacterium
TACAGTATTCGCAGAACAATCAATTTTTACCCGGCTCTACAACAACTGTTGATGCTGGTGTTGCAACGACAATTCCATTACCCGGCCTATCCCCCGGTACACATTATTACTGGCGGGTGAGAACTAAAAATGTTCAGGGTCCGGTAACGTATTCAATCGTTCAGGATTTTACAACATACGGTGATGTTAATACCGATCCCACACCTACCTGGCCGGTGGGCGGTGCAACGGTGTATGTATTAAACCCAACCTTATATTGGTATCTTGGCGTTTCTTCATTTGGATATACATTCGAAGTAAGGGTTAAACCATCATCTTCGGGTGTCTGGCCTGCTGCCATTTCTGTAGGTAATGCACTTAGTTATACGCTTTCCGGACTGCTTCCCGGCACCTCCTATGACTGGCAGGTTCGTGCAGCAAACGGACTGGTGCAGTCCAACTGGTCAGCGGTTCAAACTTTTGAGACGTATGCCCTCCCTTCAGGAACACCCGTTGTCCCGACGGTATCTTATCCTGTTGGAGGTGTTACCGTATATACACTTGTGCCCTATCTCTACTGGTATCTCGGTGCCTCTAATGCCGGTCTTACTTTTGATGTTGAACTGAGGACTGATATGTCATTCACCGGAACACCAACTTTTTCCGGAATATCAGATTTGAATGTTCAAACCTCTTCCCTGATACCCGGAACAACCTATTATTTCAGAGTACGTTCGGATAACGGAAGCTCGCAATCTGCCTGGTCTGCGACAGCTTCATTTGTTACCTTTGGCTCTGCCGGTACTTTGAAGCCGTTCCTTTCTTATCCTGTTAACAATCAGATTGTATATACAACTTCCCCGACGTTATACTGGTACACAAATGGTTATGCCCCGGTAATGAATTATGAATTGTTATATTCCGTTAACAGTGATTTTACCGGAGCCGTGTCTGTGATTACCTCCTCAACATCGGCGGCACTCAGCGGTCTGGTTGCGGGCACCACGTATTACTGGAAAGTACGGACTCACAATGGTACGGCCTATTCTGATTATTCTGATGCTGAAACATTTACCATAACAGGCAATGCGGGCTCCCTCACCCCAATCCTCAGCTGGCCGGTGGGAGGTGCTGCTTCTGCCACAACAGTATATCTGTATTGGTATATAAACGGATATGCCCCGGTAATCAGTTATCAGCTTGAATATGCAACCGAATCGGACTTCAGCAATGCCGTTGTGGTTAATACTTCTGTTTCCTCACAGGAAGTTTCCGGATTAATACCCGGAAATGTTTACTACTGGAGGGTAAGAACATATAATGGTTCCGCTTATTCGCCATATTCAAGCACCGAATCATTTACAACCTATGCCGGATCGGCACCCGTACGGCCAAATGGCGGCAGCCCCGTTAACAGTGTCCTGCTGAGCACCAATACTCCGGTTATCTCCTGGTTCCTTACCACCACCCCGCCGGAAGGGCTCACATATGAATTGCAGTATTCCGTAAATCCTGATTTTTCCAATGGAGTAACGATTGAGAACATTAACTCAACTTCATTTACCACAGGTGCATTAGCCGGAAACATCCCGCTTTATTGGCGGGTTCGTTCCAAAACAGGCAGCGGAATTTATTCGGCATACTCAAAACCGGAAAGCTTTATTCCTGCAACACCGACCGGAGTGGAATCACCGGATTTACTCCCTTCAGAGTTTGCACTCGGACAGAACTATCCTAATCCGTTCAACCCCTCAACGGTTATTACCTTTGCATTACCGGTTGAATCTCACGTAACGGTGCGTATATACGATATGCTCGGCAGCGAGATTAAAACCCTGGTAAGTGAAGTAAAATCCGCAGGCAATTACTCCATGCAGTGGGACGGCACCAATTACGCAGGTAATACCGTCTCTGCCGGAACATATCTGTACCGCATTACCGCAGGTGAGTTTTCTCAGACAAAGAAAATGATACTCCTCAAGTAACAGGCAGTTACATACATTTCCCAAAAACGGTGACCCCTCAAAAAGGTCACCGTTTTTTTTGCTTTTGCCGCCAGGAATATTTAACGCCAAGACGCAAGAAGTTTAGCAATATACACATCACTCATATTGCTTCTTTGCAGCCGTTGCGTCTAAACCATCGTGTTCGCAAGGACGCAATAAAAGTGAACATAATTAATACGAACAATTTTCTCCTTTGCGTTAACTCAGAAAAACCCTACGAACGCAAACAATATATACAGCTGCAAAATCCTCAAGAGCGAACAAAATACATCCCATAGCTTCAGCTATGGGGCGGATGAACCCACGATACGCATTCAACACTACAATCCTGTCATCCCTTCGGGATTTTTTTGTGTTGGTCTCGCTCTTTTTCTATAATCCTATCATCCCTTCGGGATTTTTTCAGCCTATATATACACATCTGCCTTAACTCTTCTGCGTTAACTCCAAAAAAGCCCACGAAGGCAAACAATATATATAACCGCAAAACCCTCAAGAACAAACAAAATACATCCCATAGCTTCAGCTATGGGGCGGATGAACCCGCGATACGCATTCAACACTACAATCCTGTCATCCCTTCGGGATTTTTTTGTGGGGGGGTCGCTGCTTTTCTATAATCCTGTCATCCCTTCGGGATTTTTTTGCCAATATATATGCAAATATCTTCCTTGCGCTCCTTGCGTACGAACCTAAATAATGGCAAGTTTGCGATAAAAAGAAATATTTTAGATACGAAAGAATTTCTCCTTTGCGTCCTTCGCGTTAACTCCGGAAAAACCCACGAAGCAAACAATATGTACAGCCGCAAAATCCTCAAGAACAAACAAAATACATCCCATAGCTTTAGCTATGGGGCGGATGAACCCACGATACGCATTCCACCTATAATCCTGTCATCCCTTCAGGATTTTTTGTGATGGTTTCGCTGCTTTTCTATAATTCTGTCATACCTTCGGGATTTTTTTACACTACATATACACCGATTATTTTTACAGTCTTTGCGCCTTTTGCGTTAACTCCGGAATATCTCCCGCCGATCACGGAGATTTACGCAGATAATCAATTCCCTAAATTCATATCCGCCAAAATCCGTGTGATATCCGTGTCATCCGCGTACCATTGTTCCTAATCCTGTAAATCCTAAAATCCTGTGAATCCTGATTCAGACGTCCCTAGTCCTGCAAATCCTGATTCTGGCGGTTCTTATTCCTGATTCCCCTTGTATTTTGTCTGATTTTTCAATAAATCACAAGATAAAATTTATTTTTATTATGG
>CAYYJL010000175.1:3273-6191 GCA_964472245.1 uncultured Ignavibacteriaceae bacterium
CAAAATCCGTGTGACATCCGTGTCATCCGCGTACCATTGTTCCTAATCCTGTGAATCCTTAAATCCTGCAAATCCTGATTCAGACGGTTCTTATTCCTGATTCAGACGGTTCTTATTCCTGATTCCCCTTGTATTTTGTCTGATTTTTCGATAAATCACAAGATAAAATTTAGTTTTATTATGGAAATCACTCAATTCGCCCTTAATATCTCATTTGCCCTTCTGTTCGGAGCCCTCATCGGCCTGGAACGGCAATGGCAGCTCAAAGAAGCAGGTTTGCGCACCAATACCCTTGTTGCGCTTGGCTCATCTACCTTTATCTCGCTCTCCTTTTTAATTGCCGGTAATCAGGATATGACCCGGATAGCAGCCCAGATTGTAACGGGTATAGGATTCCTCGGGGCCGGAATTATGTTCAAGGAAGGAGCAACTATAAAGGGACTGAACACCGCCGCCACGGTCTGGTGCACCGCGGCAATCGGTACGCTGGCGGGTTCCGGATTCATCAAACACGCCGCCTTTGTAACCGGGCTGGTGCTCATGACACACCTCTTGCTGCGCCCGGTAGCCAAAAAGATAAAGGGCGACCACAGCACCCGGTCCGGCATCGGTTATCAGTACTATATCATTGCAAAGTGTATAAAGGCCCAGGAAATGACTGTCCGCACTTTTCTGCTGCAGGCCGTTGTAGATGAAGAGATACTGCTGCAGTCCATGGAGAGTAAAAAGACAGATGATGAAGGGGTAGCGGAAATTACAGGCATTGTCTATCTCCGGTCCCGTAACGACGATATGATTGAAAAAATGATCGGCAAACTGATGATTGAACCCGGCGTCAACAGCGTTAAGTGGACCTCAGAAGAAGTGGGCCAGCATGACGATATGTAGCCGGCGGAGTATATATATTGCTCTTGGTATTACCATGTTAATGCTGACCGCCGGTTGTGCTTCTTCAGGAACTGAATCAAAATCTGTTTCCTTTGATGGAAAGTGGGAATTGATAGAAATGAAAGATACTCCAAAGTTCCCTCCGGATACATATCTCTTTATACATCCGGACCTGGTAATGTATCAAACCTCAGCCGGCTGCAATACCTTTACCGGAAATATTCTGTCCGAAGATAGCAGCACAGTTTTTTCACAGCCGGCAGGAACAAGGAAATTCTGTGATGAGCTTTCTGCATTTGAATCTTTATATGTTGCTCAGTTAACTAGAGGGGATAATATTCAAATTAAAAAGAATGTACTTCATGTCATGCAGGATAATATCATCCTCCTTGCATTCAGAAAGGCCTCACCATAACATGAAAATTGCACCTGCAACCCGCAGCCGTCTTCTCCTTCTTTCATTTGTGATAACATTAGGAACCGGAATTATCTCCGTTTTTTCAGTTACAGGAACTGTTATTAAACTTCCTGTTACCATAGCCATCTTCGCTTCCGGATTTGCAGCAGGCGTTGCTCTTATTTCATACAGGCAAAAGAAAAACTGAGATGGCACGGCACGCTTCTGCTTTATTACCTGTCTATATGGATGCCGTATATACCATTCCGGTACTTCAGATTAATCTGTTTCCCGGCAAACACTCTCAGCAATTAACAGCGTTTCTCCAAAGAGAAAATGAACAGTCTGCATCTTTTATTACTGCACACAACCCGTATTCTCTGCGGCAAGCCGGTCACTTTAATGAATACCGCAATGCTATGTTAGAATATGATTTATTGACTGCCGGTTATACCTATTATATTGGGTACGGCAAGGACAGAAAGGGATTATGGGAAGCTGAGGAAAGTTTCCTGGTGCTCGGCATTCCGCTCATGCGGACTCACTATCTTTGCAGGCGTTATGCACAAAGCGCATTTTTATATGCGGAGCGGGATACTCCCGTTTCATTATTCTTTACCGGTCAGTATATACCATACACATCATGAAATATATAACCATTTTTGGCAGTTCACTCCCCGAACCGGGTGATACTCAGTACACCACAGCATACGAAACCGGCTATCTGCTCGCCAAAGGGGGCTATGGCATCTGTACGGGAGGAAACCGCGGCATAATGGAGGCAGCTTCCAAAGGTGCTGTTGATGCGGGCGGCGAAGCACTGGGCATCACCGTTTCTATGTTTAACTCGTCTAACGCCTATCTTACACAAAAAATTGCCTGTACAACTTTGTTTGAAAGAATTGAAACGCTGATAGAGAAGGGAGAGGCATACATTATATTGCAAGGCGGCACAGGAACACTGTTGGAACTTGCTGCCGTGTGGGAATATATAAACAAAGGACTGATGCCCCGTAAGCCGGTGGCAGCGCACTCACCCCTTTGGAAAAATGTTGTTGGAACTTTAGAGGAACAAATCAGATTTGAGAAAAGAGAAGGAAACCTGGTGAGCTGTTTTTCATCTCATCAGAAAATGGTGGAATGGGTTCTCTCTGCTCTTACAAAATAGTACCATTCCCCCCTGAACAAGTGTGTGTAAAACAATAAGGAATCTATGAGTACATATTCAGTTGCCCTTCTTGCCGGTACCTATGGCGAAGACAGGGAAAGTCTTAAAGTCATTAAATTCGCCGAAAAGTTAGTACGTGAACGCGGCTGGTCTCCGGTGGCTATTGATGCTGCCAGTTATAACCTGCCGATTATTGAGGATGTTTACCGGCGCATGAAGGAGCCGGATGCCCGTCTTACTGAAATACACAACAAATTGCAGGCAGCAGATGGTTTTATTTTCCTGACTGCAGAATATAATCACAGCGTGCCTCCTGCATTAAAAAACCTGATGGATTATTTTAGGGAGGAATACTTTTTTAAACCAAGCGGAATCATCTCTTACTCTGCAAGTCCGTTTGGCGGTGTACGTGCCGCAGAACATCTGAAAAATATTCTTTTAGAGCTTAAAACACCTCCCATCCCA
>CAYYJL010000176.1:0-6186 GCA_964472245.1 uncultured Ignavibacteriaceae bacterium
ATTCCCGGCTGATGCAAGAGGCGATACAGAGAGGATATTATGTATATCCCGTAGCAGCAAAAGGATATCTGCATCCGTGGGAAGTGTTTAAACTAACGCGGCTTATACGGAGCGGGGGATTTAATCTTATCCATACGCAGGCATCTAAAGATTTATGGGTATTGGTACCTGCACTCAAAGCATCCGGTTCAGATATCCCTTTATATATGACAAAACAGGTCGGCTCATTCATTGTTAAAAAAGATACGTTGCACTCATGGATATATTCCCGTGTAACCAAAGTGTTTGCGATCAGCAGGGTAATAGAAAAAAATCTGCTGGATACCTGCCCCCTTAAACCGGATAAAATTGCTTTGCTGCATAATGCTGTTGATACTAATCATTTTGACCCCGCCAAAGCTGACCGGAATATGCTCCGCAGGGAGTTTTCCATCTCAGATGCTGAAGTTCTTATCGGCATGCTCGCACGGTTCAGCAAAGGGAAGGGGCACGAGGAGATGATAGATGCTGCTGTTGAGCTTAACAAAAAATTCAGCAATCTACGGTACCTCATCGTAGGGGAAGCAAGCCAAGGGGAGGATGAATACGCAGAAAAGATTAAAAACTACGCAGCATCAAAAAATCTCCCCAATATGATATTCACCGGATTCAGAAAAGACGTAAGGGAAGTGCTCGCCGCGTTGGATATTTTTGTTTTTCCGTCACACAATGAAGCATTTGGTATTGCCCTGGCAGAGGCACTATCCATGGGAGTGCCCTCTGTCTGCTCAAATTCAGATGGAATTTTAGACATTGCTGATGACGGCGTAACCTCATATCTTTTTGAAGTAAAAAATGCTGTTTCCCTGGCGGAAAAAATTTCCCTGCTTGCGGCAGACCCTCAAAAAAGAAAAGAGTTTGGCTTGAATGCTCGCAAAAGAGCCAGGGAACATTTTGAATTATCCGTTCTGACGGACCGGGTAATACAGTTTTATGAACATGATACCGGATTGAAAATAGGAGAATAACAGGAGTGAAAAAAGTATTATATATATCATTACTCTGCATGATGACCGTTATGGTAATTGCCTGCGACAGAGAACCGGCTGACCCCATTGATATGTTTACACGGTATGAATGGGTTGCAGACACATTGTATACTGTTGACTATTCAAAATCCGTCATCAGGCCGGAACTGCGCTTAGACAGAACCAATGAAAAATTTTTTGCAACTGCGGGCTGCAACGATATTACCGGAACATACCGTATACAGGGAAAGAAGATATTTTTTAATAATTTCAGTCCCGCAGTAGAGTTTTGTGAAAATATTTTTCCAACAGAGCAGCAGCTTGTTCACATGATGAAATCTGCTTTTACCTGGGAAATCCGTGAACAAAAGCTGTACTTTTATTATAAAACCACGCTCATCGGTGTTTTCAGTAAAAAGGAAGATTAATTTGTTTTAACAGAAAGGGATTGCCATGAATAAAATTTCTGTGTTATTGTTAACCTTGTTATTCAGTCTTTCGCTTTATGCCGGTTCCATTGAGGATTTGGATAAGGCATATGCAAATGCCAAAAGGGGAATGCAATACGGCTTAACCAATCTAAAGGAAAAGAAAAGCCGCGATGATTATAAACTCATAGAAAAAGACCGTTTGCTTGCAGAAGTTAAAATCTTCAAGGAAATTGGGGGAGTTAAAATAGAATCCAAGGGTGTATATAACGGAGAAGAAGTAACCATAGTAACCTACCGCTCCTACGAATCCCTCGTCAAAGACGGCCTCATAGACAAAAACTCCGATTTAATAAAGGAGTGACCGAAGTTTAACCACCGAGCCCATAAAGCGGAAAACAATACAGCCCATAGCTTCAGCTATGGGGCATGGGGATATATATTACACCACCAATTCCCAAAAAACATTTTCACCTAATACGGTTAAAATAAAATTCCCGAAGGGAAGACAGGATTATAGAAAAATCAGAACCCCAAACTCCCTCATCCAAAACCCCCTCCGGGCTGCCCTGTAAAGAACAGCCCATCGGGTTATTTGTTAACGGGAAGCAATCTTAATATCACCGCCGGTAGTGGTGCATTTTAAGGTCTCACCGCCTCCGTTAACTTTTCCGTCAACTTTGGAATTAGAGTATTTCTTAGTCACATTCACATCAAAATCGCAGTCTATATCTCCCGAGAAGGTGGAAGCATATAAATCAGCTTTTATATCTTTTGGTACACGGACCGCAATATCTCCGCCGGAGGTACTTGCCTTAATTCCGTAATACACACCAAAATAATCTATGCGTATATCACCGCCCGCTGTTGAGCCCTCAACTTTTCCGTCTGCTACTTCAAGCTTAATATCACCGCCTGCGGTTGAAGCATCAACTTCTCCCTTAATTTTTTCAGATGTTATATCTCCGCCCGCCGTGCTTAATTTGCAGTTACCCATAAAGGTATTAACTTTTATATCTCCGCCTGCCGTGCTGGCACGGAGCTCTCCGCTGCCGGAATTCACCTTAATATCTCCGCCTGCTGTGCTCAGTTTCAATTTACCGGAAACACCGCTGTGATATACATCGCCGCCGGCAGTGGATACATTCAGATCAAATGATTTCGGAACCATAACTTCAATACGGATTCTTATGTTTTTAGAACTGAACCAGTTACCCCAGTTACCATCCTTTTTAGCTTTTACAAAAACACCTTCATCGGTCTTTTCAACTACAAACTCTACCTCTTCCTCTGCTTTTTGATTGCCGTAAATCTTAACGTTTACTTCGCTTTTATCCCAGGCGGTAACTTTCACATCTCCCGATGCTGCCTCTGTTTTTAACAGCTCACCTGATTTTACGGTAAATGTATTCTCCTTCAGCAGTTTCAGATCGCTTGCATGGGTGCATCCCGTAATAACGATCAGACCGAGCATAAGCATCAGCATTTTGAACTTCTTTTCGAACATGGTATTTCTCCTTTTTGTGTTTATTTCTTTTGACCTGAAATTAAAGAAAATGGTTGCGCCCTGCCGGTAAAAAGTGGATAAACGGTAAATGGGGAGTAGGAGAGCACTGTTTTGGCACATAAATACGAACATTTTGGCAGAACATAATCTGTAATTTCCTATTTTTTGACTCATGAAAACGCAATCTCAGCATATAGAAGTTTATTCAGCCGGCAGCCAGCTTATTAAGGTGCGTGCTGTTTGTTACGGAATCTACCTGATTTCCCCGGTGCTTATGTGGGCCGGATGGCTGGTCTTAAACTCCCCGCCGGAGCATCCCACTCCCGACGAACTGCAGCAGCATTTTCCCCTGATATTCGGACTACTCTTTATGTTTATGGCTGTCTGCTTTGCTGCCGGCATAGCCGTTTATCAATACTGTTATGTTTCTTCAATTCAATTTGATGCTGAACGCCGTATATATATCATCACCACGGAAAATCCGGTATATACTAAGCGATGGGATGTACCGCCTGAGTCTGTTGTTTCCTCTGATTTCCGGCATGGTGAGTACCGGAATGTAAAATTTACCGTTCAGGCACCCTGGTATAAACTTAAAATCCGCAACCGCCGCCCTCCCTTTATTATAGACCTTCAGGGGGATATTAAAGATGAAAAACTATTAGATGAGCTGTTACGGGGAGTGTAGAGTAAAACTAATCCGCCTGATAAAATACTATTCCGACCCGCTTGATATGTTCCCGCAGAGCATCGTTTTTTATGTTATCCACTTCAGTTTAAGGGTCATCGTCAATAGATAATCAAGACAAATTGTATAACTAGGTAACAATTCTCCGAAATTCCTCTTGCTTTTTTTACTATTCTTATTTAGATTTAATCTTAATAAATAGAGATTTATTTATTAACTCTTTGTTCAAAATCAGGAATCAATCATGAAAAGCATCATATTCGCACTTCTCATAGGGAGCATCACCCTGTTTGCAGGAGAAGGCGCTAAAAAAAGTACTTCAGACACTAAATCAGACTCAGCAGCACTATATTTTGACTTCCCCAGCATAGATGTAGTGGGCAAAAAAGAAAAATTAACCAGCAAAATCCCCGGCTCAGCTTCATTAATCACTAACGCAGAAATACGCTCATTTCAACCACTTTCCGGCAACGAAGTTATCCGCAAAATGGCAGGTGTTAATGTTGTTGATGAGGAAGGCACCGGACTCCGCCTCAATATAGGTGTCCGCGGCTTAGATCCGGACCGCTCCCGCACCCTGCTCGTTTTGGAAGATGGCGTACCGGTTGCATTAGCCCCCTATGGCGAACCTGAAATGTATTACACCCCGCCTATCGAAAGAATGAGCGGTTTGGAACTGCTTAAAGGCAGCGGCTCAATCCTTTGGGGTCCACAGACTATCGGCGGTGTACTGAATTATAAAACCATAGACCCGCCTGTTGAATCAGCATCCTATTTTAACATTCGCGGCGGTGATTTCGGTCTTTTCAGTGCATACGGTTCTTACGGCACACAATTCGATAATACAGGCATCCAAATCGGTTACCTCCATAAACAGGCAGATAAAATTGTAACAACAAAGCTGAGTGCTGATGATCTTACCGCAAAGATTAAATTTCAGCTTAATGAAAATTCTCATCTGGGAGTAAAACTCAGTTTTTATAATGAAGAATCCAACGCAACGTACCTTGGACTTACACAGTCCATGTATGATGCCGGCCAGTACTACACCGTTATGGCTCCTAACGATAAATTAAAAATCCGCAGATATGCAGCAAGCATCAATCATAACTATATATTGGATGCTTCATCATTCATTAAATCAACCGTGTTTGCATATACAACCACCCGTAACTGGCTGCGCCAGGATTTTACAAGATCTAAAATCTCCAATGCAGTAGCAGTCCACGGTGATACATCAGTTTCCGGCGGAGCTGTATATATGAGAAACAGCACCGGCAACCGCGACCGCCAGTTTGAAGTAATCGGCGCGGAATCCCGTTACAGCAGATTTTACTCGGCTTTCGGTGTAGAACATGAAGTGGAAGCCGGACTCCGCGGTCTTTTTGAAAAAGCATACGAGCAGCGCATCAACGGTAAAAAATACAATGCAGTATCCGGAGATTTAGTTGACGATGAAATCAGAACCGGTATCGCCGGCAGCTTCTTTGTGCAGAACCGTGTACATCTGAACAAAGACCTCGTCTTTACTCCCGGCATCCGCTTTGAACATTTCTCCTTTGAAAGAGATATATACCGTATCGGATCCAAGGATACATCATTAAACGGCACAGATAAACTGTTTTCTGTAATTCCGGGAGCAGGTCTTAATTACAAACTGAATCCGGCTCTTTCGTTTTTTGCCGGCGTCCATAAAGGATATGCTCCTCCAAGAGTTAAAGACGCTATTGATAACAGCGGAACTTCCCTTAAGCTGGATGCTGAACAGAGCGTTAATTATGAGTTTGGTGTTCGTTTTGTTACCGGGGATTTCGATTTTGAAGCAACAGGTTTCCGCCTGGATTTCTCCAATCAGGTAATTCCTGTTTCTGCTTCCTCCGGAGGTGCAGGCACCGGCTATGTTAACGGCGGCAGAACCATGCACAACGGCGCTGAACTTTCCTTAACTCACCGCACCGGTACTTTGTTTTCCGGATTCATGTCCCTCACCACTTCCGTTAACGCTACCTACAGCGATGCTGTGTACAGCTCTGACAGATTTGTAAAATCCGGCAGTACTATGGTTAACGTAAAAGATAACAAACTTCCGTATTCACCGGAATTGGTATCCAATCTTTCACTCGCATTCCTGTTCAAGGATGCGCTTTTGATCAACTTTAATCTTATATATACAGACGAACAGTTTGGTGATGAACTGAACTCAACAACGGTTGATTACACCGGTGAAAAAGGAATTATCCCTTCTCATGCAGTAATGGACCTGACAGCCAAATACTTCTTTAATCAGACAGGCGGAGCATTTTATGTTTCCGTTAAAAACCTTGCTGACGAAAGATACATCGCAAGCCGCAGGCCGCAGGGCATCAAACCGGGTGCACCCCGCCTCCTTATGGCAGGTGTAGAGCTGACCCTCTGATATTTTCATAAACCTCTCTTACGGGATGGCCTCTGACAGGACGCCATCCCTTTTTTTTGAATATATATAAAGGGAATTTAGAAGAAAAAAAGAGGGTCCCCGCATACTCTGATGCAGAAACCCTCTTATGGGAGGAGGTT
>CAYYJL010000177.1:0-6149 GCA_964472245.1 uncultured Ignavibacteriaceae bacterium
CTGCAATCCGGCATTAACCACGGTGAACACAAAGAAGGCACAAGGGCCACAGAGAACTTTGCATTACGTGAGGGGGGTGGAGTATAGAACGGATATATAAGAGGGTCAGACGTTTGCGGATTTAATGCGGCTGAAATGCGGCATTGCGGGGTAGTAATATTTTTATGCCCGGCTCCGAATCATGATTTGGCAGAACGGGGAGAAGCACGCCGCCCAAAACGGAAGTCTTCGCTTTTCCGTATATTTGCAGCAGAAAATTTTTTTTTTGGCAGATGGACTTATACGCAAAGATTATCAAGATTAAGGAAAAGTATGACCGCATTACTGAGCAGCTTTCCGATCCGCAGAATTTAACCAATAACGACAAACTTATTCAATTAAGCCGGGAACGGAGCGACCTTACTCCGCTTATTGAGGCATTTGCCCGTTATACAAAGGTTTTGAAGGATATTGAGGGGAATAAGGAACTGATGGATTCCGGTGATAAGGAGCTTGCCGAGATTGCAGAGCTTGAACTTGAATCGCTTGCGGAACAGAAAGAAAATCTGGAAGAGGAACTGAAAATACTGCTGCTGCCCAAAGACCCCAATGACAGCCGCGATGTTATTATGGAAATCCGTGCGGGTACCGGCGGGGATGAAGCAGCATTATTTGCCGGTGATTTGTTCAGAATGTATTCACGTTATGCGGAAATCCGCGGATGGCGGACGGAGCTTATTGATATTAACGATACCGGCATCGGCGGCGTGAAAGAAGTGGTTATGTCCGTTACAGGGGAAAAAGTGTATGCTGATTTAAAGTTTGAAAGCGGTGTGCACCGCGTTCAGCGTGTGCCTGCAACCGAAGCAAACGGAAGGGTGCATACATCTGCTGCATCGGTTGCCGTACTGCCGGAAGTGGAAGATGTGCAGGTGGATATTAATCCGGCTGATTTAAAGATAGATGTGTACCGGAGCGGCGGCGCCGGCGGACAGAATGTAAACAAAGTGGAAACCGCAATCCGCATAACACACCTGCCCACAGGATTGGTTGTGCAATGCCAGGATGAACGCTCGCAGTTAAAGAACCGGCAGAAAGCGATGAAGGTTCTGCGTGCCCGTTTATTCGATGCAAAGGTTAAAGAGCAGAGCAGTGAAATTGCAGCGCAAAGAAAACTGATGGTGCGCAGCGGGGACCGGAGTGATAAAATAAGAACGTATAACTTTCCGCAGAACAGGATAACCGACCACCGCATCGGGCTGACGCTGTATAATTTATCCGGCATCATTAACGGCGATTTAAGTGAAATGATAGAGCAGCTGAAAATTGCTGACAGGACAGAACGGCTTCAGCTGGATGCTGAAACCGTCTGATATATATAATTTTTGTCCGGGGGATTACAGGGAAAGGTTAGATATATACGAAACCAGCTCTGTTACGGCAACATCGGTTCTTTCCCCCGTGGCGCGCAGTTTTACCTCTACTTTGCCTTCGGCAAGTTTCTTTTCTCCCACAATAACCTGAACAGGCATTCCGAGCAGGTCTGCATCGTTGAATTTGAATCCTGCCTGCGATTCCCGGTCATCAAATAATACTTCGAGTCCGGCATCAGCAAGCTGTTTATATATACCTTCAGCCGCCTTAATAACCGTCTCTTTTTTTACATTCAGTGCAAGCAGGTGTACCAGGAAAGGAGCAAGTGCTTTATTCCATATAATACCGCGTTCATCATGATGCTGTTCTATATAACAGGCGATAACGCGTTCCACACCGATGCCGTAGCTGCCCATGATGATCGGCTTTTCCGTGCCGTCTTCATCTAAGAATGTTGCACCCATGGAATCAGAGTATTTGGTGCCGAGCTTAAAGATATGACCGAGTTCTATTGCGGTAAATACTTTGAGCGGTTCGCTGCAGCGCGGGCAGCTTTCACCTGATGCAACAGTGCGTAAATCATGATACTCTCCGGCAGCCGCATCTCTGTTAATATCTATGCCGCCGTAGTGGTAATCATTTTTATTTGCACCGGAATAAAGGTTGTTGCCGTTTTTTAGGCGGAGGTCAATAAGGATTCTGCCTTTAAAGCCGACCGGACCGATTGAGCCGGCATCCGCTCCGGTGATTTCTGCAAGTTCTTCCGGATGAGCAGGGCGTATGGCACCGCCTGCTGCTTTTTCCAGCTTGGTTTCGTTTACTTCATCGTTGCCGCACATCAGCACCAGGAGAGGTGTTGTGCCCTGTATATATATACGGGATTTTGCACACTGCTCTTCGGATATATTAAGGAATGCTGCCAGCTCATCAATTGATTTAATATTGGGTGTGTGAATCTCTTTCAGTTCTTGGGAGACATCGTGGCGTTTAACAACGGGTGCATGAGAGGAAGCAACCTCCACATTGGCAGCATAGCCGCAGCTTTCGCAGTGTGCTACGGTATCTTCACCTGCTGCTGCGTGCACCATAAATTCTTCTGACCCGCTGCCGCCCATTGCACCGCTTGATGCGCCAACAACAAAGAATTTTAATCCGCTGCGGCTGAATATTTTTCTGTATGCTTCATCATGCAGTTTGTATGAAGCATCAAGTCCGGCAACTGAGCTGTCCAGTGAGTAGGAATCCTTCATGGTAAACTGACGGCCGCGCAGCACACCGCTTTTTGGGCGTGGTTCATTGCGGAACTTGGTTTGTATCTGATACCAGATTTGCGGCATTTCTTTATATGAGCGTACAACTTTGCGTGCATGATAGGTGATAATCTCTTCATGGGTCGGGGCAAGCACGTAGTCGCGGTTTTTTACCTGAAAGAGCGTATCGCCGAATGCTTCAACTCTGCCGGTTTCTTCCCATATTTCCTTAGGGTTAAGAGCCGGGAGATGGAACTCCTGCCCGCCGATGGCATCCATTTCCTGCCGGATAATTTCCATCACCTTTTTGGCAACGCGGTAGCCCAGGGGGAGGTAGGAGTAGATACCTGCCGCCAGCGGACGCATCATACCGGTGCGGAGCATGAGCACATGGCTTGGAACCACGGCATCGTTTGGTAATTCTTTAAGAGTCGGGATAAAAATCTGACTTTGGCGCATAAATAAAAGATTCCTA
The DNA here is from genome assembly GCA_964472245.1 of uncultured Ignavibacteriaceae bacterium. Lineage (GTDB taxonomy): Bacteria > Bacteroidota > Ignavibacteria > Ignavibacteriales > Ignavibacteriaceae > H2-BAC3. The sequence goes on from CAYYJL010000177.1 coordinate 3,079, forward strand.
AAGCTGCGTAAAAACGTAATTACAAAGATACGAAGTTAGACCCCTTTTTTGAAGAGAAAACAGGTGATTTATCCCGCAAAATAGCACAGTAGTGTGATTTGCATGCCCGGCGGTTACTTTGTGAAATAAGCACTTTAGAAATAAGTGATGTATGATTATCTTGAAGTAACAATTTTTTAACAAACCTGCTATTAATGAGTAATAAGGTTTCACAATAATGGGGCGCTTTAGATTTAAAATCATCGGTTTATCGCTTCTTCTGATGGCGGAAGGAGTGCATGGGCAGACTGCCGATGTATTTCCTCCGGCTGCTGAAAAAAGAAAATACCAATTACATAACATAAACGATGCATCCGTTGTGATAGACGGGGTGCTGGATGAAGCAGTCTGGGGCATGGTGGAGGGTGCCGGGGATTTTTATCAGATTGACCCTGCACAGGGTGCTCCGCCGACCTTTCAAACCTATGTCCGGATGTTTTATGATGACAACGCAATATATATAGGTGCCGTCTGTTATGACAGTCTTGGGGGCAAGGGGCTGCGCTCACAGGGGCTCAGGCGGGATTTTGAATTTTTTGAAAACGATTTTTTCGGGATAAACTTTGATACCTTTCTGGATGAAAAAACATCACTTTCTTTTCAAATAAATCCGGCAGGAGCTCTGCGGGATATACAGGTATTTGAAGATGTGTTGTTTGAGCGGAACTGGAATACGGTTTGGCAGGGTGAAACAGGCATAACCGACAGCGGCTGGGTGGTTGAGATACGGATTCCGTGGAAATCCTTACGCTACCCCGCATCAAGACATGAATGGGGTATTAATTTTACGCGCTCCATACGCAGGTTGAATGAGTTCACCGCATGGTCATTATATCCAAGAGCTTTTTCCGGTTACCGGATGGATTACGCCGGAAGGATTACTGGCATTGACCCGCCGCCTGCTCCGCTGAATCTGGATATACAGCCGTATATACTGGCAACGGATAAAAATTATAAAGATATAAAGGGAGCTAAAGCGGAAGTGGGGCTGGATATGAAATGGGCGATTAACCCCTTTTCCATTTTGGATTTAACCTACAATACAGATTTTGCACAGGCGGAAGTTGATAATCAGGTATTGAACCTGACACGCTTCTCACTCTTCTTTCCGGAAAAGCGGGGATTCTTTTTGGAAAATGAACGGCTCTTTACTTCCGGATGGACTAATTCCTTTTATCCTTTTTTCAGCAGGCGTATAGGTCTGGATGCTTTTGGCAATCCCGTATCTATTGAAGGCGGAGCAAGGTTTGTGAGCAAATCGCGTGCAAGAAATGCCGGTGCGCTGCTGATACGTCAGCAGGAAACAGAATATATGCCGGCTGCAAACTTTGGCGTGCTCAGAATAAAAGAATTCCTTGGTAACAGATCTACCATTGGTGCCTTATTAACGGTACGCAACGAAGACCGGTTTAACGGTGTTGCGGGAAAGACCAACTACACTTTTTCAGCAGACGGGTTTTTCCGTTTAAGCAAAACACTCTCCACGGATTTTACCGTCTCGGGTTCCAAAACGGTATTAGGTAAAGGAGACGGATTTGCCGTATATAACCTGATAAACAATACAGAAACCTGGGGCACGGTGGGAATGATTAACTCTGTTATTTCTGCCAACTATAATCCGGAAGCCGGATTCCTCATTCGGAATGATATATATCAGATGTACCCGTATATAGCTTTAAACCTGAGACCGGCATGGAAACCTGCATTTGTCAGATCGTTCGAGCCGGGTATGTATATGTTTCAGTATTTTCAGGCATCTACGGGTAAATTCCAGGAGGGGGTGTGGACTGTTATACCGATGATTGTAAGGATGAATGATAACTCCACGCTGGAAACCTTTGTAAACATGCACAGGCAGAATCCGGAAAGGGCATTCAGTCTGGCAGGAATCGGCATAGCGCAGGATGAATACCAATACACCAGATATGCATTCCGCTATGCATCGGATCAGTCATACAAATACGCCGGCAGCATGCAGGGGGAATGGGGCAATTATTACAACGGCGGTTTAACGCAATATTCGCTTTCTTTCAGGATTAATCCTATTCCGCATATTTTGCTGGCAGGAACAGGTACCTGGAATAAATTTGAGAATGTGGGGATTAATAAAGAAACCAAGGAGATATATCTGCTTTCACCGGAGATACGGCTCTCCCTTAACCCCCGTGTGCATCTAAATTTGTTTTATCAGTATAATTCTTTTACGGAAATTGCGGCCTTCAATGTGCGGGCATCGTATGAGTTCACACCGCTCAGCTATATATATCTGATCGTGAACGATGTAAAAAGCAATCTTACCCCGTACCAGGTGTTTGATCAGCAGCAGGTTGTCTTAAAAATAAACTATCTTTTCCGCAACTGACCGCTTTACACCGCATGGGGTAATTTTGTAATTTGAGTATGATATTTTCAGCAATTCAGGAACATCATGAAAAGCATACTCCCGGCATTACTTATTCTACTCGGCACCACTCTATACTCACAGATTCAGCAGGATACCATTGTACACCGGACGGTGGGTCCCGGCGTCACTTACACGCGGATAGTTGATTCACTGGTCCCCTGGAGCATAGATGTACTCCGTATTGAGATGAACAATCCCTACATAAAACTTGAAACCGTAAAGGCGTTGGACCGTCTGGCATCCGGCAGGGAAAAAACCAGCAGCATGGCAGCAAGACGGAATCAGCCCGGGCATCAGGTGGTGGGTGCCATTAATGCGGATTTTTTTGAAGGAACAGGTCTGACCGTTAATACCCATGTGGAAAAAGGGGAAATCATTAAACGGGAAAACGGCTGGCACACCTTTGGGTTTACCGATGCTAATAAACTGAGCATGAATGTACCCGCTTTCACGGGAAAGTTTATAGCAAAAAACGGGCTTACGCTTGCCATAAACGGAATCAACAGCACGCGGGACAGCGGCACAACCATACTTTATAATAAGTTTATAGGACCGCAGACCGGGACAAATGGATCCGGTACGGAGGTTCTGCTGAGGCCGGTTAATCAGTGGTGGATGAATGATACGG
>CAYYJL010000178.1:0-6132 GCA_964472245.1 uncultured Ignavibacteriaceae bacterium
TCTCCTCACCTGTACTACTGCTTTTTTGTTCCTGTCAACCACAAGTGCGGAAACCGGTGCCAGAGGGGCGTGGTTTGCCTCTTCATCAATCCAATCTTCCCTGGAGTATGCCTTGTCAAAATAACTGTCATCTCCCACTATATCTCCATTGACCGTCATGATGCCCATTGCTTTAATTTCCTCCGCCATATTCTGTATATCTTCCGTTGTGAGCAGGGAGTTTCCGAATCCCTTTATATACAGATTGCCGTCAATAACACCGTCATCATAAGACTTATCGGCAGAAAAGAGAGAGGTTTTAAGATGGTAACTTTTTCCTAAAAGTGAAAGTGCTGTAAGCGTAGTATATAATTTTGTATTGGAAGCCGGAATAAGTGAAAGAAAGTTATTGCGTGAATAAATTGTATCACCTGAAAGGGGATTAACAGCAAGAACTGAATATGATGTGCCGCGCGGAAGTTTTGCAAGAATATCGTCCAGTTTAGCCGCAGATTTGGACCCTGTTCCGCCGGCCAGCATTAAATTTGAAATAATTATTAAAAAAAGGAGAATAATTTTCATAGTTATCGCTATATTTTCAGTCCTGTTTTTGGATGCATCGGAGCAGTGAGTTCAAGTGAAATCTCACTAAGTACATCCTAAATATAATTAAATCAATCGTTTATGTACAGAAAAAAATAGGGTTCTTATGAATAAAGAAAAATCGAAACTTAAAGCTTACGAAAGTCTGGAGTTCCTGCACAGCCCTGATGCACGGCTATTGCGCATGATGGCGGAATACATTGAGCCGGAATCCCGTTTTTCCAAGTTTAATATTTGGGACACCATAGTCTTTTTTGGATCAGCGCGGCTGATGCCCAAAAAGGAAGCATTAAAAAAGTACAATAAAATTAAAAATGCGGACCCAAAATCCAGCCCTAACTTTGCCGAAAATCTCCGCAAAAGCCAGCGGATGGTGGAAATGTCCAAGTATTATGAAGATGCTGTTGAGCTATCCAAAAACCTGACCAGTTGGTCAATCAATCTCGGCCTGGACGAAAACCGCTTTATTATAAGCACCGGCGGCGGTCCAGGAATTATGGAAGCAGCCAACCGCGGTGCCAAGCTGGCCGGGGGATACTCAATCGGGTTGAATATCAGTCTCCCTTTTGAGCAATCGGCAAACAAATACATCACACCGCAGCTCTCATTTGATTTCCACTACTTTTTTATGAGAAAGTTCTGGTTTGCGTATCTGGCTAAAGCGCTGGTGGTTTTCCCGGGAGGGTTTGGAACTATGGATGAATTATTCGAGATTCTTACTCTGGTGCAGACTCTGAAGATTAAGAAAAAGCTATGCATTGTTGTTTATGATGAAAAATACTGGAAATCCCTCATCAATTGGGATACGCTGGTAGCGCACGGCATGATAAACAGAGAGGATCTGAATTTATTTAATTTTTGTAATACCCCGGATGAGGCCTACAAGGTGGTAACAAAACATCTGGAGAAGTATTATATGAAGAAGAAAAAAGAAGAAAACCCGATTAGTCTTTAAGCAAAAAAAAGGGAGCCGGTTGCGGCTCCCTTCTTAAACTAGTCAGAAAGTTGGTCCATTCTGTAAGCTCTTCGGGCAGCTTTAATCTTTTCCATGCGTTTTTTAACGGATGGTTTTACAAAGAAAGTTCTTTTTTTGAACTCTTTAAGCACACCGGATCTTTCATATTTCTTTTTAAAACGCTTAAGCGCTTTATCAATATTTTCATTTTCCTGTAAGGTAATGCCTACCACTTAATTCACCTGCCTTTTATTGTGGATTTTGGTTAATAGTTTCAATTAATTTCTTTTCGCCTGAGTTCTTAAACTTCACGATGATCGAACTTCTTCCGCCTGAAGTTGTTTCTTTAGAGAGAACAACACCATAATCCTGAAGTTTTTCGTGAAAAATAGACTGACCAACCTCATAAGAATTTTTAGGAGAGTAGGTATTATCTGTCTCAGTATCTAAAGCGGGAGATTTACTCTTCTGCTTTTCCTCATATTCTGTCAAATCAACGATCATTTTTTGACGGCATTTTTTGCACTTCGCCCAAACTTTCGTCTCATCTCCACCAACCGTCTCCTCAGTTTTTTCCATTTTGGTCACTGATTGACAGAATTTACAATGATATTCAATATTTTTCGTTTTTGCCATTCAACTGCCGTAAAAAAAGTAGACTTTAAATTTAGTAATAAATTGTCTTAAAACAAAGGTTTAATCTAATATAGGGAAAACGCACCTCGCCTGACAGCCGGAAGTAGAAAAAAATGAAAAAAACTTTAAAAACTAGGTGATTTTACTTAGTTGGGTGAGAATGCACACCCTTAGATTTGGAATAAGAGTTCCAAGGACTCTTGGTTTCAGTACACTGAAACTAACCGGGATTATGAGTGGGGCTTTGATTAATCCGGACCGGGGGGTGGAACGGATTTGAAAGGGTGCCGGACGTTGGTTGAAGAATCAGTTCTTTTTACTTCGTCCGGTTTCCTCTTAAAAAGGTACTGCAATAACCTGTCAGCTTTTGCAGCGTAGATTAACCCCGCTTGTCAGACCCCCGTGTTATTGCTGCTTTTGAGCGGCTGAAATTATTTTTTCTGGAAACCGGAAATCCGTGTATTTATCCACTCTAAGGTTATAGAGGATTAAAATCCTTTATCGGGGCCTTTTTACCTCATGGAGGCATCGGAGGTTAAGTAGAGAAGACTTGTACCTGTTAACAGTACATGGGGAACTTTATAGGTTAGGGGATAGAGATGAAAAATCTGTCAGTTCTTTTTTATGTTCTTTTAATTTTTGTTGGTTCGGTTGGGTTCACACAGGCACCTGTTTCACGGAATGAGATAGGGGCAGTGCTGAGTTTGGCCGAAGGAGAAAAACTGTTTGGGCAAGTCCGCAAATTTGTTGAAATGGATATTATTGTCCTTAGTAATTCTGTTACGCGGGCAGAAAAGTTTATCCTGTTTGGTTTGTATCAGGAAGGCGGTGTTGTGGCGGTTGATGACAGAAAGGTGGTTTTTCCTGATATATCAATAACGGATGAATTTGTGCTCCATCTTTACAGTAAGAGTGTTGTGCAAAAGCTGCTGGCAAAGGAGCCGGTTGCTGCAAAATTCTTTCTTGAAGAGCGCGAACGTGCATTTACGGTACGAATAAATAACTGGATTATGGAGTTTTCAAATCCTTGTCCACCATTTTGCAGATCGGAATGAATTATTAGCAGCTTTCCTGTCTTCCACACCTTTCTTGATTAAAGAAGAAAAAAAGTCAGTTATTATCTGAATTTTCTGATATTTAATTTGATTTGGGTGTCCCGGTGCGGAAGACAGGAGTTTGACCGAAGGAGAAAAACTGTTTGGACAAGTCCGCAAATTTGTTGAAAATAGATATTCAAGTTCTCAATAATTCTGTTAGCCGGGCTGAAAATTTGTCATGTTTGGGTTGTATCGGGAATACGGCGTTGCCGCAGTTGTTGCAGGAAAGTGGTTTTCCTGGTATATCCATACAGCAGGAATTTGTGCTCCATCTAAACAGCAAGAGTGTTGTGCAAAAGCTGCTGGCAAAGGAGCCCGCGGATGCAAAATTCTTTCTGGAAGAGGGTGGGTGTTCATTTACAGTCCGGATAAATAATTGGATTATGGAATATTCAAATCATTATCTACCATTTTGCGGATCGGAATGAACTTTTTAATTACCTTTATGCAGTACGCCAATAACATAACTTCAGTAGCTGCTGGAGTCCGGCAGTACCGCCACCCATATGGTTGGTTTGTCATAGCAATGCCGTTGGCTGATATAAGCATGCTTATATTTTCCTACGTATTAAAATTGCCAACTAACTTCCCATATTTTGTATTGTGTATATTCGGCGTCTTTTATTTTGCAAGAAGCGGAAAAATAGTCCGTTCGGATATGTACTTGGTGGCCGGCATTTCACTGCTTATTCAATTTATCTTTCCAAAAGACCTTTATGCACAACTATTTATTCTTGCAGTCTTCGGGTATGGAAATTTTGCAGCAATTTTTATTGTGTCTTTCCGGGAAATGATGGCGGATCAAAAAATCAATCTTTTTTTAGTTGCGTTGGCTTTTAATATGCTCAATGGGGCTGCAAAGCTCACACTTATAGTTTCAAAGAGTTCGCTGTTTATGGACTACACATTATTTTCATCATATGCAACTCTTGCAGTGCATTTGTATCTCTGTTATTTTCGTTACGATAATCCGGCGGTAGTTATTAAATTTGGAGAAAAAAATAATAACAGCATATGACTGTAGCAAATAACAAAGGACTTTGATTCATGCAGTTTTCGGATTACATCACGTTGGTAAACCCGATTTTTTATACAGCAGTGATGTTTATAACCTTGTACGGCGGCTCTGTGGTTTTGATTAAATATGTCATCAAACCGCAGGAGCGCAAATATGATCAAGACACAAAACGTTTAATGGAGGAAAGAAGGCAGTTCGGGATGTTGATGAATGATTTATCACCAATTGCGGTGCTGCAGTCAGACCGGCAGGGTAAACTGACTTTTTGGAATACTTCCGGCGAGGAACTCATTGGTAAAAAATGGGAAGACAGAGAGGCAAGTGTCGATATATACTCTGTCCACCCCTCATTTACCGGAATTGAGCTTGGCAAAATTATTTCAGAGGGGCTGACTGAGCGGATTGAAATTGTGCTCAAAGAAACTTCTTATCTTGTTGAAATAAAAGGAGTGGCTTCTCATGAATTTGCTCACTTTTGTTTTATGGATATCAGCGCGATTAAAGAGCAGGAAAAGCTACTGAAAGAGTATCACAACAATATCCGCAAGGCATTAGAAGATGAGAGGGAGCGGCTCGCAAAAAATCTGCATGACGGACACAGCCAGTCGCTGGTTTCAGTAAAACTTTTAGCAAGCAGAATGCTGGAAAAAAGCAGCTTAAATCCGGATCAATCAAAAATGCTGAAATCTATTGTTGAAGAGATGGACCAGAGCATTGAAGAAGTGCATGAAATTGTTTACAGTTTGAAACCAAAACAGCTTAAGGAATTAGGATTGACCGTTGCACTGCAGGCAATGGTACAAAGAATAGGTAAAAATACCGGCATTGTTGGGGAGTTTCAGACGAATATTAAAGAACGTTCTCTTGACAGCGATTTGGAACTATCCATATACAGGATGATGCAGGAACTACTGACTAATATCGCAAAACATTCTAAGGCAGAATCGTTTTTGCTGCAGGTTATGTTTGATGGGGAGTCCATCACCATCGTGCTTTCGGATGACGGAATTGGGATGTCTGCGGAATATCAGCCGGTTCCTTCAACGCAAGGGGGATGGGGCTTATTCAACCTTCGTGAAGATATAAAATATCTGGGGGGAAGGATGGAGTTAATCAGTGCTCCGGGTGAGGGTACTGAGTTCGTAATTGAAATTCCTGTTAGCGGGAAGAAGGTAACAGTTTAATATGAAACTACTTATTGTTGACGATCATGAATTATTAAGAACCGGTGTAACTGTTTCTTGCAGGGAATCGGGACTCTTTTCGGAAATATTTGAATGCGGAACTGCTGAGGAAGCAACTGAGCTTGCCCTTACTCAAAAACCCGATTATATCCTGATGGATATTTCATTGGGTAAGAAATCAGGAATAGAATTGACCGCAGAATTGAAAGAAAAAGGGTTCGAGGGGAAAATACTCATTTTAACCTCATATGAAGATGACGAACATATCTACAAAGCTGAGGAAGCAGGTGCGGACGGATATATATCCAAACGGTCTGCGGCAATTGAAATTGTATCTGCCGTTAAAAAAATCCAGGATGGAGAGAAATTTTTTGTTGCCGGCAAAAGCTGGTTTGTTGTGGATAGAATTATAAGAAGCTACCGCTCAAGAATGATAGCAAACCGCTCTGTTGCAGAGGTTTCATTCACCAAACGTGAAAGGCAAGTTTTAGGATGGCTGATACAGGGATTAACCAGTCATGAAATTGGAGAGAAATTAAAGATATCAAATAAAACTGTGGATGTGTACCGCTCCAATATCCTTTCAAAGTTTGAAAGTACTAATATCAGAGAAGTCATATTTAAACTGAATCAGAGCGGACTGCTCTCTAAATTTGAAGT
>CAYYJL010000179.1:0-6089 GCA_964472245.1 uncultured Ignavibacteriaceae bacterium
GATTCCTACTCAGGCAAGGTAACGAAAACCCAGAGTAAGAAAATTGTAATGGTGAAATAGGATCACTGATTTTATCAGATTACCCGGATATTACTGATTCTTGTTTGGGAGGAATTTTTCCCATCGATTCCGTAGATAACGCAGAGTTTTTCTGAATTAATCCTGCTTTGTAAATGCAAGCATACGCCATTCTTTTTCTGAGGCAGATTCAAGATAGGTGAATCCAGCGCCAGTATATATTTCTTTCAGTTCATCTACATCAGATTCCAGTATTCCGGAAAGCAGGAGTATCCCGCCGGCGGCAAGCTTGGTGAAAAAATCACCCGTTAACGGAATTAATATATTCTTCTGAATATTTGCAAGTATCATGCTAAAGCCGGTCTCCTCTATATCCTTCATTTCACAGGTGCGGATTTCAACTTTATCACCCACTCCATTCAGCGCACAGTTTTCAATTCCGTTATCGTAACACCAGTCATCATTATCAAACGCTATGGCTGATTCTGCGCCAAAGATAACTGCTGCAATGGCAAGGATGGCTGAGCCGGCTCCAGCATCCAGAACAAAATCACCGGGTTTGCAGTACTTGCGGATTGCCCTCAGCATCATCCGGGTTGTTTCATGTTCCCCCGTGCCGAACGACATCTTGGGGTCAATATGCAAAACAATTTGACCGGGCTGCGGAGTATATTCCTTAAAAGTCGGTTTAATTACTATTTCATCTGAAACATGAATGACGGTAATATTCTTTTCCCACTCCTCATTCCAGTTTTTATTTTCAAACGAATCAGAAAGCAGCTCAAATCCCGGAATAATCCCTTCAGCTTCCAGATTGTTCAAAAAAGCAGATAAATCATCTTTTGAGGGAGCTGCTTCGGATTCAAAAAACATCCGGAGTCCGGATTCCACCTCTTCAATTCCGGCAGGGGATAGTTCCCATAAAAAAGCAGAAAGAATTTCAGAATATTCTTCCGGACACAAAACAGTATAAGCAGTTATTTTTTTCACGGCGTAAAATTTTAATTTATATAATCCAATATACCGTATGCCGGCGGAAATGAGAGGGAGCCCGCTCATTTTAAACCTTTTCTCCGGGACAATCCGGTGATATTCAGTTTTTTTTTGTGTGCAGATTGGCTTAATTTTAATGAAGTATTTATTTTAATAATACAATAGAACTTGTTATGATTTCAGGAAGAATACCGAAACTGTCAGCCGCAGTGCTTCTCATTACCGCCCTGCTTTTTATCCCCGATACTATCTTTGCCCAAAAGGGAAAAATTTCCGGAAGAATAACCGATGCCAAAACCGGGGAGGAACTGATTGGCGTAAACGTTTTAGTGACGGGAACATCAATTGGGGCAGCCACCGATGTAAATGGCAGATACTCTATTATAAACGTAACTCCCGGAAATGTTGAAATTGCAGCAAGTTTACTGGGGTATGGCAAAGTAATCGTTAAAGATATAGAAGTTTTTGTTGACCGGACAACCGAGGTAAACATCAAATTAACAGAGGAGACAATTCAGATTGAGCAGGTTGTTGTAAAGGCAGATAAACCAAAGATTATAAAGGACCAAACCTCCACTTCAACATCGCTCAGTGAAAGCCAGATAAAAACAGCCCCGGTAGAAGGATTACGCGGGCAGCTGGACTTGAATGCCGGATTTCAGAAAACTGCCACGGGGAATTATACTGTCCGCGGTTCCGGCTCCTACGAGGTGAATTTTCAGGTAAACGGGGTGGATCAGGTCAATACATCAACCGGAGGCCCGGCAGCAACACCCGGCACAGAACGCGCCAACAACTCATGGAAATATGATGTAAATCCCCTGGGAGTATCTCAGATGCAGCTCATCACCGGTGGTTTCTCTGCCGAATATGGGAATGCACAGGCAGGCGTTGTAAAAGTTGTATTAAAAGAGGGGACTCCCAAACTCAGCGGTGAGTTCAGGGTTGAATACCGTCCGGCAGGGCAGTATCACTTTGGGGAATACCTCTATGACCGAAATAATTATGAGTGGAGCAAGTGGGGGGATTTCAATAACTGGTGGGCAAAGCGGAATGAGGAAAGTTTTATCCGCGAACTTGGCATGTTAGACAAAGTCGGCACAAATGACCGGTACAACTGGCTTTATGACCGTCTGCGTTCCGGCAGTGCCACCGCACAGGACTCTGCAAACTGGTATCAGGTTTTGGAAAAAGAAATGCGCTGGGCACACGGATTATGGGTGCTTAATCATTCTCCGTATGATGAAAACCCGCTGGGCGTCTATGATTACCGGAAATCTGCCTACACCAGATATTTAATCGGCTTTGGAGGACCGTTAGGAAAAGAGCTTAACGCATTAAAATTCTATTTTTCGGGTGAATACAGGAAAAGTCCTACCCGCCTGCCGACTCCCGAGAGAAATTTATTGTATCAGAATTATATACTAAATCTTACCTATAACCCCATTAAAGATCATAAGTTTAAAGTTATGGGTTCCTTCCAAAAGTATGTGGGAGGTATTTGGTCGGGCTCTGATGATATACGCTGGGCGGGTATTGCCTTTGTTCCGGCAGGTTCTTCAACAAAATATCTGGTAACGGTAGACCCGGTCAGGACGGAACAAACGGTATCGCAGAGTCTAAATTATGTATATACCATCAGCAACGCATCATTTTTGGAAGCAACCATCACCAATCAAAATGATATGTATTCTCTTCCGTATAAATATCTTGTGGGGAATACCCAGGAAAATGACAGGTTGGATAGTCTTGGTGATACACGCGGTGCTGTATTACGGGACGGCTCGTGGTATGAGTCATCACTTTTCCGCCGGCCGTTTAACTTAAGTACTAACTACTATCAGGATTCCCGGAATCAGATTCTGAATATGAAGTTTGATTATACCAATCAAATCAGCCAGACCCATCTTATTAAAACGGGTGTCCGCTTCAGCTATTACGATTTGTTTAACCATGCGGTTAATTCCAGTTTTACAGCTAATGCTTACTTAATCCGTTCAGGTTATGCGGAATACTATCATGCTTACCCCATTAATGCTGCCTTTTATATACAGGATAAAATGGAGTACGAGGGAATGGTGGCAAATCTTGGTATCCGCGGGGATATATATAATTTTCAGGAAGAAGTTCCGGCAGACAGGTTTAATATATTCTATCAGGGGAAGGGGGGACCCGGCAAGCCAACGGAGCCGTACGGCAATCCCAACACCGTAGCATCAGAAACCAAATTTATCCTGATGCCCCGTGTTGGAGTTTCATTTCCGATAGGGGAGAATACCGCTTTCAGAATACAGTACGGGCATTTTGCCTCCATGCCGATTTTCAGTCAGGCACTGTCACAAAGAACAGATCAGGGCTGGCTGGTGCGTGGCAATCCGAATCTTGATTTTAAGAAGAGTATCAATTTTGAATTTGGTTTGCAGCAGATTGTGGATGAGTCCCACAGGTTGGATGCGGTTCTGTTTTATAATGACCGGGTAAGCCAGATAGGCACTCAGCGTTATGCTTCTTTTACGGGAAGTCTGGGTCCGCAGGGTGGTGTCCGCGGATATACAACGGATGATATTCCGTTATATCCATATACCACGTATGATAATAATGCATTTGGCGCCACATCCGGTTTGGAATTGACATTTGAAAAAATAAATGTGCAGAACTGGCGGTATAAAATTAGTTATTCACTTTCCCAGACCAATGACGGAAATTACGGTTCGGAGTATATATACCCCGAAAACACCAGGTCTGAGCGGAGGAATTTTACAGGTGAATTTCTTTCCGGCAGTGACCGTACCCATTCTTTCCGTGCCCTTGTACAGTACCTTGTGAAAAGCGGTGAGGGGTTCAGGGTTTTTGGAATTCATCCGCTGGAAAACAGTGTACTGAGTTTAACTTATTCTGCTCAAACAGGGCTGCCGTTTACGTATATAACTGCATTCGAATTAAGCGATATTATTAATAACAGAAGATATCCGCTTGAATCGGTATTTGATTTCAGTTTTAACAAAGATATAGATTTTGCAGGAACGCGGCTGCTGCTCGGGTTAAGAGTAATGAATTTATTTAACAATAAATGGCTCACGCCCCTCAGCGGATCTGACCTTAATTACTGGGTTGAGCGGGGTATTACTATGGATAACCCGGCTGATAAAAGTGAAACTGAGCTAACCAGCTACAGAATAGCTGCATTTAAGACGTATAAGAATATTCCCCGTCAGGTATTTTTCTCCCTTGGGGTAGGATTTTAATTATGAACAAACGCAAATATATATATATCATAACATTGCTTTTTTGTTTAACAACCCTTCCGGTACAAGCGCAGATTGAAACACCTGCCCTCAGTTTTAACCGGGGCAAGTTGTGGCAGAGTGTGTTTAACGGTAAAATAGGGCCCAGCTTTAATAACTGGCGCAGAATAGGAATCGGACTGGACTGGCCCGGATTTGAACCCAGCTGGATAAATGAAAATATCGGCGGAGCACCTTCTTACCTGCTGACAGGCGGTTTGGTCGTTGGTGCAAAAAAGAATGCAGACACGGTGCTTGTGGTTGAGGATTGGTCTATATCAACCGGAACCGTCTCACCTGAAACAGGTTCCAAATATATAATTACCAAACATACCTTTAAGCATAAGAACGGGAATAACTTTTGGCTAAGATCAAATCCGCTCGAAGGGGAAGAGGTTATTGAAACTGCGTGGGAATATAACAAGGCATATACTGATGAGTTTGGTATTCAAAGGCAGCTGCCGGTCAGAGTTACCAGAAGCAGCCATCAATGGAGCGGTTCAACTCGTGATGAAAATTATGTGATACATGAATATGTCATCCGCAACATATCGCCGGAATTAAAGGCGCATTTTACTTCCACCGGTGATCTGGAAAGAGTGGCAACAATACCAGATACATTGTATGAGTTTTATGCGATGTTAAATTATGCGCTTCATGCAAATTCCAGGTCATGGTCAGTATTGTTTCCTTCGGAAACTCCGGGTGCAAGAAATACATGGTTTTTTTATGATGCCACCCGAAGAATGATTTGGGGCAGAGCTTCAGATTATTTAAAGACCAGTAAAATTGAGCCGGATTTTGGTTTCTCCAACTCGCAGGGAAGGTTAATAAACGGCATACCTTCCGGTGAATGGCTTGCACACGGTTATTTCGGATTGCGGCTTGTATATTCATCCCCCAACAGCAGCAATCAAACAACGTTTGTCCGCTCTAATGGCTGGTCTGCAGGTGACGATGCATTTGATTTTGGAGGACCTCTCGCCAATAAAAATACAGAAGAAGCCCAATATGAGCTGATTAAAAATATTTCTACTGCTCCTAATTTTGTGCAGATACCATCGGATACGGTATATATGAGGCGCTCAAGAATGTGGTCAATGATGTCACTGGGGCCCTGGAATATCCTGCCCGGAGATTCAATTGTCATTGCCGTGGCAGAATTAGTTGACGGTGCCAGTTACACAGCTGCATTAGACGCGGCAGCTTCAAGTACCATTGGCGCAGGTGGATTAAGAATCTTTCAGAGTTCTGCCGATAAAGCAAAATTCACCTATGATCAAAAAGTAAAAGGAAATGGTTTTAACCATCCGGACCCGCCTCCCGCACCGCCTTTTACAGTGGATTTCTATAAGGAACGGGAGGGCTTTGTTGCAAATGAAATTACCTGGGATAACACATACGATAATACACCGGATCCGGATGATGGGGTACCGGATTTACAGGGTTATAAAGTCTACCGGTCTGATTATCTGCCGATTGGACCATGGGATTCTGTAGGCGTGGTATATAAAGGGGATCCTGTGTTGTATAATGCATCTACGGGCAAATACAGATTTATAGATTCCACGGTTGATATCGGCTCTTCATATTATTATGCCCTTACTGCTTTTGATTCCGGAAGGGTTGCATGGAATATTGACCCGGCCGCACGCTTTACGGAAACAGGGAGCAGCGGTGCTGTTCCTCCGTTGGAATCATCTGTGTATGCCAATAAAAAAATTGTGAAATTTACGGCTACACTTGCACCAACCCGCAGTTTAGATAATGTTTTAGTTGTTCCGAATCCCTTTG
>CAYYJL010000180.1:0-6080 GCA_964472245.1 uncultured Ignavibacteriaceae bacterium
GGCAGAGGTGTGAGAGAGAATAAGTACAAACAGGAAAAGGGGAACACGCAATACAGATTTCATAACGGGGTCCTCGTTTTGTAGTGGAATGAATTTAGGAGGATAATTTATAGAGAATTTTTTATCCCTGCAAATGTGTTTACCCCCGCCGGCAGGCACCCGATGTGCCTCCCGAACCAAAATTCCCCCGGATTATTTCATAAGGGTCATTTTACCAAAGTCAGTCTGCCCGCCGGCCTGCAGAGTATAAAAATATGTGCCGCTGCTCAATCCCGTTCCGTCAAAAGCTGCTTCATATTTACCCGCTTTATGGAATCCGGACGCAGGCCTGC
Organism: uncultured Ignavibacteriaceae bacterium; assembly: GCA_964472245.1. Taxonomy (GTDB): domain Bacteria; phylum Bacteroidota; class Ignavibacteria; order Ignavibacteriales; family Ignavibacteriaceae; genus H2-BAC3. Next base: position 333 of record CAYYJL010000180.1, read on the forward strand.
TTATTTCTTTTCCCATAACATCATACACGGTTAGTGCAATATCAGCATCCTCTTTTACAGTATATACAATGATTGTGGAAGGGTTAAACGGGTTGGGGTAATTACCTGCAAGTGCAAAATCATAAACCTGCATCGCTTCCTCATCGGCATCAGTAGAAGCAGTAATAGTAAATGTATTTGCCGAGCTGCTGCTTGTTGCTGAGTTTAACTTATCAATAATCAGAACTTTGCATTCTGTTGAAGGCGAATTCGGAACCACAAAACGGCACACGCCATACTCTGCGGGAAAATCATTGTTAACCGGAACCCAGCTTGCTCCGTTATTGGTACTCAATCCTATGGCTACACGGTCAAAGTTTGCACTTTCCCACGTAACCTCCTGAATGCTCCCCACTGCCCAGGTCTCTCCGCCAACAGGAGATGTCAGTTTCAAAGTTGTCGGGGATGCACTTTTAACAATGTTCAGATAATTGATATTAAACTCTCCCCCTTCAATGGCAATCTTCAGTACACGATTACCCTGTGTAAGCGGAATGTTCGGCCTGTTAACATTTGTCCATGTCTGCCAGCCTCCGGTATTGCCGATAGACATTACTCCCGTCACATCCACATCATCTATATATATACGCATGGTGCCCGCTGATATAGCATTAGAAGCTGCACGGAGAACAAAATTATAAGAAGTGGTCTCTAAAATATTAATGTTGTATTTAAGCCACTCCCCCGCTGCAACAAAACCCACATTATATCCGCCTCCTGCATCGGTGCATACTTCTGTATCAACTCCTTCGGCAGGCCGGTATGCGCCCCCCTGATTTTGTATATTGGTATCATAGTACCCTACATTATTGCCACCCAAGTCATAATTCTCCGCTTCTATCTTGCCGGGAATCTTTTGCGGATATCCTTTATACGCTGCCTGACCGCATATATTCCCCACCTTTACTTCTACCGCATCAGAATATGCAATGGCATTGGATGTGGTCGTGACAGCCGCCTTTACGGAATAACATCCCGGCTGAACATCTTTCCAGTTCATGCTGTAAGGTGCTACATTAGTTTCTCCAATCTTTGCCTCGCCCTGAAAAAACTCCACTTTGCGTATTGCATTGCCTGTGGTTACCCCTGCCGTCAGTTCGATGGTCTGTCCCGGTGTAAATACAGAGCCCGTGGGAGGGTTCAGCATATTAATGGATGCCTGTCCTGTTGTATCTTTATATACACGCACATAATCCACAACCATACTCTGCGGAAAAACCGTTGACGCATTAGGATTACCCGGCCAGTTGCCGCCTACTGCGAGATTAAGAATGATAAAGGAATTTTCCCGCAGCTCAGTAAGATACGCCGGGGTTATATTCATGGTTACATGATTTATCCCATCCATATACCACTTAATCTGCGTAGCATCCCATTCAATCGCAAAGACGTGAAAAGCATCGGAAAAATTTCCTGAAGGGAGCGTATAGCTTTGTCCGTAGCTTTGATGCCCGTTGTTATCCCAATGGGCTGTTCCATGGACTGTATTATCCCTCCCAGGACCGCCGCCAATCATTTCCATGATATCAATTTCCCCGCAGGCAGGCCACCCGACTGTAGATATACTCTCACCCAGCAGCCAGAATGCCGGCCAGATACCCTGACCATAAGGAAGTTTAATTCTTGCCTCTATTCTGCCATACTTAAAAAATCTCTTCCCCTGAGTCTTTAACCGCGCTGAGGTATAATTTCTTCCGCCAAAAGTTTCCTGATAAGCCCGGATGGTCAGGTATCCGCTGTCCACAAAAGCATTAACCACACGGTCTGTATAGTATTGCAGCTCGTTATTCCCCCAGCCGCTGCCGCCGGTTTCCCGTGTCCAGTTGGAGGCGTCAAGCGTCGTTCCGTTAAATTCATCTGACCAGATAAGCTCATACGATTGCGCTTTATTATCAATTTGTATTATTAAAATGATAAACATCAGTGTCACTAAACAGGATTTTGCCATTAAAAACTCACTTTTAAATATTTTGTTAACTTACTTAAACATATACTGTGCCAAAAAATGCTTAATTTTTCCGCATCAAGAAGTATTTCATTTCAAACCCAAAATAGATTGAAAGACTTTTCAAAAAAAATTCGCATCTTGCATTATTACAAAAATCATTCCCCTCGAAGATCAAGACGGATAGGTGTGGTGATATGAGATGGATAAAATCTGCTGTGGGTTTTAGAGTTTTATAATTTGGAAGAAACGGCAAATAAGCATAGATGCCAGCTTACCTTGCTGTTCTGCCAGGTTTCAGAGAGTTAAACGTGTTTAAGAGTTTCTTAGTCTTTTCTATTTTATTGGTATCCGCTCAATCTTTTTGCCGGCAGACTGCTTTTTTAGACAGTGTACTGACTCTCATTGGGAGGGCTGATGAAGAGGAACGCCACCAGCTGGAGGCACTCCTGGTTGCACATATGTATGTGGATCATTATGATTCAGCATATCAGCTCAACCAAACGGTTATCAGGATAGGCCCTTCCCTCAAACATAAAACTTTATATATACGCGGGCTGATCCACTCCTGGCGTTTTTTTGATTTCCAGAAAAAAATCAGTAACCTCCGTACAGCCGTAACCATTGCCGCACAGGAAGGTGAACTCCGTCTTCTTGGGGATGCGTATATGTTTCTGGGGATTGCTTACCGGGATAATGCACAGCCCGATTCCGCGATGATATATGCCTTAATGGCAAGAGACCTTTATGAAGAGTATGGCGATTCACATGATATCCGGGCAATCTTGCAGCTTATTGCTGATATGCACTTCTATGCCGGTGAATATGAACAGGCCAGGATATTATATGAACAAACTCTTTCTTCTGATTATCCTGATCCATGGTTTGGCTGGCGGCACAGGATTATTACTGCTAACCTCGGCTTAATCAGCATTAAGCAAAATCGCCTGGATAATGCCATGCACCTTTTCCAAACTTGTCTTGATACGCTTAATTCAACTCCCAATCTGAACATTGGTGATTCTTCAGCATACACTTATATATATAGAAAATTGATGGAAGTCTCGTTACTTAAGAGGGATTACGCGGCTGCAGAAATGTATTACCGCCTCGGTGAGCAGATAGGCATCCGGCTTAATGTCCGCGCAGAACTCCCCGGTCTCTATATCGGTAAGAGCAGCATTCTTCTGCAAGAGGGTAAAACTGATTCTGCATTAGCCGTCTTAAAACTTGCAGAGCAATTGGAAAATCAGTACCCGGATTTAAAATATAAAATTGATATGTACAGAAGTTTTGCGGATATATACAAGGCACGGGGGGATTTTCTTAATGCCGGCGTCTCCCTGGAAAAACTGCTTGCAGCAAAAACATCAGCAGATTCCATCTTTAACCGCGCAAGAATCATGCATCTGTATGCTCATCACAATTATCTCAATTCTCTTCAAAAAGGGGAACAGTATAAAAATGAAAGGAACTTGTTTTATATCATTGCAGGGCTTTCAACCTCCTCCTTGGCAGTATTCATATTCCTCTTTTTAAGGATAAAAAAATCTTACCGGATTCTCATAGAAAAAAACCTGGATCTCGCTTACTCAAATACCAACGAGCCGATTCCTCTCTTGCATGGCTACCCGGCGGAGGAAAATGTTGAAGACGATGCTTTACAGAATATGGAGGAACAGGAGGAAACCGAACCCATATTGAATGAAGATGCCACTCCCGGCGGACTTGAAGGTCCTGAAACTGTTGAAAAGCAAAAGAAACTGCCTGACCCGGATAAGATTAAAGAGATTCTGCAAAAAGTTGAACAGGCAGTTCTGCATGATAAAATCTATCTGGATTCTAATCTTTCCATTGCTAAATGCGCCGGACTTTTAGGGACAAACAGAACGTACCTTGCTTTAGCTGTTAACAGCGGTTATAATATGGGATTTTCAGAATATATAAACGGGCACCGTGTTAAGGAAGCAATTAAACTGATGTCTTCACCCGAAGCAAAAGAATTCACTCTTGACGGCATCGCAGAAAAATCCGGGTTCAATAACCGCGTCACCTTTTCAAAAGTTTTTCGTGAACATACAGGTATAAACCCTTCTTATTTCATGAAAAATCTTACTTCATCGGATATGCAGTATAATATCGCCCGGGCTGATTAAAACCGGAGCTTAACTCCCGCATTTGCAATAAAGCCATCCAATGGGGCAAAGATGTTTACATACCCTGTATCTTTCGGAGTTATCTGAGATATCCTTGTGGGAACACCGAATCTGCTCTGCCGTGTGTCGGTAAAATTTTCAAAATTGATAAATACGCTGAAATGTTTAAAATGCCTCTCTGTCATAAACCCGAATACCCAGTAATCTCTGGTCAGTTTTCCTGAGCCGTCATACTGCCTTCCGGTATAATAGGCCTCCAGACCCAATCTCAAAAATTCTTCTTCCTCATATATCAGTACAATATACGACTTATGCTTCGGGTTATAATGTGCGTTCTCAGTAGTACCCGGCTTTATATAGTACACTTCTGAAATTGTATGAGCAGTAAACAATGAAAAATCGCTGTAATGCAGTTTCAGGGAAATCTCCAATCCCTCGCTGTGTATATCACCATCAATATTCCTGTAACGCAGGGTATACCTCCAATCCCAAAAAGCGTTAGGAACAACTTCTATTGGCTTGGCTATTTCCGTATAATAGGTGAGCAGATTAAACTGAAAGGCAATATCATCATTGAGCAGACCCTTATAATTCAGGTCAAGATTAACACCGCGGCTTTTTTCAGCTTCAAGTTTATTAAAGTCCAAAGGTAACAGGGTATTGGGTAATATATACTCGGACGCTTCCGTAAAATACTCAGGTAATTTATATCCCAGCCCTCCGCTCAACCGTATGGAAACTGCACCGGTAGGACGGTATAATAGTGCCAGTCTGGGCATAAAAAATCCGCTGTATTTATTGTTAAACTCACCGCGCAAGCCGCCCGTCATAGAAAATGCATCAGTAATATTGGTTGTTGCCTGAGTAAAAACCGATGAGGTTATATAGTGATAGTTCGCATCACGATTATCATTAATTCCATAACGGGGATCTGTCAAAACATTCGATGATTCCTTAAAATCCTCTGTCTGAAGAGATACTCCGGAAACTGATTCAAAGTTTCCAAAATCCTTAAGGAGTGAAACCTCCTGAAAGGTATAGTTTTGCGTTCCGCTGAAATGGGGATAACCTTGCAGCTCAATAACTCTGTTGTAGGTGGTTCCTGCCCCGCTGTATTTTAAGGTTATTCCATCGGTTTCATAGATTGCGCTGAACGTAACTGAATTTCTCCCTGATAAATTTTTATATTCAGCATTTGCCCCCGGTTTTGCTTTATTAAAATCTCCGCTTCTTTTTACATCGTTAAGATAGCTGTATTTCAGGTTTAATTGAACTCCCTCTGCGGCTTTATATTCCATTTTAACAGAGCCGGAGTATTTTTCTCCTTGGGGAATTTCTGTTTCACCATCATGATCAACATCATACGGCTGCAAATAATTCGCATTGAGGATTACCGAATAACCAAAATTATTTACTATATCTGACCGGTATATACTTGCATCAGTCCCTTTGACGGAAGTTCTGTTCAGCAAACCCGACCAATAATCCGGCTTGGGGTCTTTACTGATTAGATTAATTACCCCTGCTATTGCGCCGCCGCCGTACAAGGTGGAAGTGCTGCCTTTGATAATTTCCACGCCATGCAGATCGAGCGGAAGAATCTGCAGC
>CAYYJL010000181.1:0-240 GCA_964472245.1 uncultured Ignavibacteriaceae bacterium
ATTACCGCCGGTAGTAGTTTCCGGATTACCGAACATAATACCAATTTTGCTTCTCAGCTGATTGGTGAATATAACCGAGGTTTTTGATTTGGAGATGGCTGCGGTAAGTTTACGAAGTGCCTGAGACATGAGGCGTGCCTGCATAGCCATATGTGCATCCCCCATTTCGCCTTCAATTTCTGACTTGGGGACAAGTGCGGCTACAGAGTCAATAATGATAACATCAAGTGCATTACTTCT
>CAYYJL010000181.1:250-6076 GCA_964472245.1 uncultured Ignavibacteriaceae bacterium
TCTTACTAAAGTATCGGCAATTTCCAACGCTTGTTCTCCATAATCCGGCTGTGATAAGAGGAGATTGGCTGTATCCACACCAATCTTTTTGGCGTAATTAACATCCAGTGCGTGTTCTGCATCTATGAATGCGGCAAGACCGCCGGTCTTTTGTGCTTCAGAAATGATATGAAGACAGAGCGTGGTTTTACCGCTGGATTCCGGTCCGTAAATTTCAATTATTCTGCCCCTTGGGATGCCGCCGATTCCCAATGCCCAATCCAAAGAAAGTGCGCCTGTGGGAATTGATTCAATGGGTTCTACTACATTATCACCCATTTTCATGATAGCACCTTTGCCGTGTGTTTTTTCTATCACGCCAATGGTGTCTTCTAGAATCCTGATTTTTTGGTCTCTGTCATTGCTCATTCTGCTGCCTGTAATTAATTATAAATTCAATTAGGATGTTTCTGAAATCAATTTTCAAAAATACTTTGTTAAAATATTAAACCTATGATAAAAATAATTATCATTCAATGATAATTATTTGGTGTTTCTCTTGTTGTGCCGATTAACTATCCGGACAATTAAACCGGAATACCAAGTAAATGCCTGCGTATCATCTCTAGTGATGCAACAATAATTCTTTCTTTATTGAGCAATCTGTCATCACCCACTTGCAGTTTTTTAACCTTTGTTTCTTCAAATGTAGATAGTGCAAGGTATACCAACCCAACCGGTTTTTCTCCCGTTCCGCCGCCTGGACCGAGGATTCCCGTAACCGAAAACCCAATATCAGTACCGCTTATCCCTCTGATTCCCTGTGCCATTTCGATAGCGACTTCCTCGCTGACTGCCCCATGTTTTGCAATCAAATCCTCATCAACATGAAGAATTTCAACTTTGGATGCATTACTATACGCGACAACGGCTCTTTCAAAATAGGTGCTGGAACCAGGAACATGGGTAATCTGATTTGCGATTCCGCCACCTGTACATGATTCAGCCACCGAGAGCGTTTGACCTCTCTCCTTTAACATTCTGCCAACCACTTCAGAAAGGGTTTCTTCCCCTTTTCCAAAAATAAACCTGCCTGCTCTCCCTCGAATCTTTTGCTCTATTTCCATTAATTTATTCACTGCCGCTTCCCGTGATGCATCAGTAACAGTTACACGGAGTTTTACACCTCCGGGACTCGGTAGAAATGCGAGCTGGGCGCCTGCCAAAATCTCATCCAGATTTCCAAGTTTTTGGAATAAGGTGGATTCAGGAATTCCTGTTGTAAGCAGCGTTGTTTTTACAATGTGCAGATCCGGTTCACCCTGCAGTTCCAATAACTTTGGCAAAGCACCTTCGAGGAACATCGGTTTCATTTCATACGGAACGCCGGGCATAAAAATAAACTTTGTTTTATCTTTCTTCAATAAATACCCAGGTGCTGTACCCTTTTCATTCTTCAGGATAACAGCCGATTCAGGCACCAGTGCTTGTTCCTCATTAATCTGGTTTAAGGTGCGTTTCAATCTGCTGAATCGCTCCTTAATAGATTGCAAAACCTCATCATTGAGAACAAGTTTAGTCTCAAAATATTTAAGGACACAAGTCCGGGTGATATCATCATGCGTCGGGCCAAGCCCGCCGGTACAAATGACAAAATCTGCAAGCGTATTGCCTAAAGCAAGTTCGCGGAGTATCTCTTCCTCATCATCGCCGACAACAGAACTGCGGACTATATCAATATTATTTTCACTGAGAACCTGCCCCAGAAAACTGACATTCGTATTCACCGTTTGCCCAATAAGCAGCTCGTCTCCTATGCTTATCAACATACATTTCATAATATATAAACCTGAATCTCTAACTTTTTATAAATATCTTTTTTACAATCCCCCATTGCTGAACAAAATAATCCACACCCGTGTGTACGGTTATTCCGGTAATTACCAACAGCATCACTAATACTGCATCTTCTTGAATCAATATATTGATGATGTAATGGTAATCTGATAAGTATGATGAACCGGAAAAAATATACAAAATCAGAACATAATACAGAAATATCATCTGAATCAAAGTCTTAAACTTAGCATAAAAACTTGTCGGGAAGGAATAACCCTTGTATTCCGCATAAGCCCGGAAAATAGTCACTAAAAAATCTCTCAGTAAAATGATATATACCAGCCATCCGGGAAATACTCCCTCATAGACAAGACTGAGAAATGCACCTGCAGTCAGAATTTTGTCCGCAATCGGATCCCAGAACTTTCCCCAGGCGGTTATATAATTAAATTTTCTCGCTAACCAGCCATCATACCAGTCAGTCAGGGCTGCAATCAGAAATATCCCTAGGGAAATTTCCCTCGAATTTTCAAACCCTGCAAAAAAGAAATACACAAAAACGGGTGTAAGAATGATCCTCAGAATAGTAAGCTGATTAGGAAGGGTCATCTGCTATTCCTCAGCCATTGCATGGAGCCCCTTGAACTCATATATCCCCGTGTTGTGGCCGTCTTTCCATACTATATTAATTGCATAGGAACCAACGGGCTCTATTTTTACAATAGACAACTGATCCGGATTATACAGCGGTATATAGGATGCCGACTGAACAGATTTTTCCGCAAGGCACGTTGCACATGGGCATTTCATTCTCAAAGTGCGGATTGCTATACCTTTAGATTCTCCGGAACTCCATTGAATTTCCAGAAGGTTCCCGCGTATGGTTATTTTTTGCGGCTCAAAGTTCAATATCTGCACCGGTTAAGAGTTTATATGCTTCTTTATATATATCCAGAGTCCTGTTGATTACTTCATCAGGTAAATCCGGTGGCGGCGGCTGTTTATTAAAATTAATTGAGAGGAGAAAATCCCGGACGTACTGTTTATCAAAGTTGATTTGGGTAACACCCGGCTGCCAACGTTCCTTCAGCCAAAAGCGTGAAGAATCAGGTGTTAATATTTCGTCAATCAGTATGACCTTTCCTGCCTCATCAATCCCAAACTCAAATTTAGTATCAGCAATTATTATTCCTTTTGCTTCAGCATATTTTGATGCAATTGCGTAAAGCTGTAATGAGTAATCTTTCAGGGTCTGGTATGTCTTCTCACCAACCAGTTCCATTGCTTTAATAGTTGATATATTTTCGTCATGTGTGCCGACAGCGGCTTTTGTTGACGGGGTAAAAAGCGGTTCAGGAAGTTTTGATGATTCAAGTAACCCTTTGGGGAGCTTATAACCACAAATTTCTCCGGAAGCAGAGTAATCCTGCCAGCCGGTTCCTGCCAGGTAACCTCTGACTATACATTCCAGAGGAACTACATTAGTTTTCTTTACCAACATTACCCGGTTCTTCAGCGATTGGATTTCATCAGTCAGCAATCCGTGTATATCCTCAGCATTGAATGATATACAATGGTTTGGAATATCCTGCTGAGTAAGTTTAAACCAATACTCAGCCATTTTGGTCAGGATAATTCCTTTACCCGGAATTCCTTGTTTCATTATTACATCAAAAGCGGAAAGCCGGTCCGTACTGACAATGAGTAAATTCTCGCCTGCATCATACAAATCACGGACTTTGCCCTGCTTAATCAGGGTCAGATTTTTAATGCTGCTTTGCTGTAATGCTTTCTGAGGTGCCATTATACATAATCAAAATAAAGGTATTTAGAAATATAAGTAAGCCGTGGGACTGTTGCTGAAAGAAAATCCTTGACTGAAGATATTCGAGGAATAAAATAAAAAAGCACTCTTCGGTAAGAGTGCTTAAGGGTGGGCAGGGAGGGAATTGAACCCCCGACACAAGGATTTTCAGTCCTTTGCTCTACCGACTGAGCTACCTGCCCGAAAAACGAATTTCAAATATATGGTTTTTCAGAAATTAAATCAAGTATTTTTAATACACAATCTGCGTATGAAGTGCAATTTCTTCCAGGATAGATGAAACTTTAAGGCACTCTTCCATGCTGCCGGCAAATACTGTACACTTCCCCTTCACATGAACCCCAAAAGTCATGGTCCTTGCTTCCTCAAAGGAACAGCCCACCGCCTTGATAATCTGAAAAATCACCTCGTCAAAAGTATGCCAGTCATCATTATATAGTATTACCCGGCAGGGCTCCTGTACAGGAGTTTCCTCTTCCTTGTTAATATCTATTTGCGGGAGCTCTTGTGTCTTACCCATAAGTAAAAAAAATTTTGAACACTAAAATAACAATCCTCGCCGGCTTTTTACCCTGAAAACATTATAAATTTACTGATTGGAGAGGTATATTTCAATATTGAATTTTGAAAATTTTGGAGCATGAATGAAAATAGCTGTTTGCGTAAATCATGTGCCTGATACTGCAACTAAGATAAAAATTGCAGGTGACGGTAAATCAATTGATAAACAGGGCGTCAGTTTTATTGTTAATCCTTATGATGAATTTGCAATAGAAGAAGCGCTGAAGATAAAAGAAGCATCATCAGGAACCGTCTATGCAATCAGTTTGGGCGATGATTCCAATAAAGAAACTATCCGAAAAGCGTTAGCAATGGGTGCAGATGAGGGGGTACTTCTAAAAGTGTCCCAAACTCCGGATTCTGTTACACTCGCCGGACTGCTTGCCGAAGAAATAAAATCACTTGACTGCCGGCTTGTTTTTATGGGCAAACAATCTATAGATTTTGATAACTCCGCCGTGGGTCAGATGACCGCCGAAAAACTTGGGTTCAATTGCATAACCAATGTAGTAGCACTTACCATAGATGGTGAAACCGTAAAAGCTGAACGGGAAATTGAAGGCGGCCGTGAAGAGGCAACATCCTCTCTACCCGTAGTCATCACTGCGCAAAAGGGTCTTAATGAACCCAGATATGCATCTCTTAAAGGTATCATGGCTGCAAAGAAAAAGACGATTACAGAAAAGGAAATTTCCGCAGCCAATTTAAAGACTGAAATTTTAGGTCTGCGACTGCCTCCTCCCAAAAAAGCAGGCAGGATATTGGGTTCTGATGCTGAAGCAGTCAGGGAATTAGTAAAACTGCTTCGTGAAGAAGCTAAAGTGATATAGGAGATTAAGAATTGAAAAAAGCATTAGTATTTATTGAAGTCCGCGAAAATCACATTAAAAAATCTTCGATTGAAGCACTCTCTGCTGCAATACGCTACAAAGGAACAGCATTCAGTACGGTTGATGCTGTGTTGTTTGCATCCGCGCAGCCGGATATATCGCAATTTACAAAGGTATCCCCGGATACTTTAACTTGTTATATACACTCATCATTTTCCCTTTATTCCCCTTCTGCATATAAAAAGGAATTATCCGCTTTAATGACTGATGGCGGATATGATGTTTTATTCTGTTCAAATACTGCAATGGGACGTGACCTTGCCCCAAGAATTGCAGCGGCATTGGATTGCGGCTTAGCTATGGACTTAACGGAACTGACGTGGGAAAGCGATAACTTTGTTGCTACCCGTCCGGTTTTTGCCGGTAAAGCACTTGAAGATTTGAAAATCACCACAGAGAAAAAAGTATTTACGCTTCGTCCGAATGTTTTTGCTGTATCAGAGTCCGGCGAAAACAAAACACCTGAAATTAAAACAGTTAATGTTGACACACCTGACCTTTCCGTAGCCGGAACTGCAGTTAAAAAAGCAGCAGGCAAAATTGACGTGGCAGAAGCGAACATCATAGTTTCCGGCGGCCGTGGTATGAAGGGACCGGAAAATTATCACCTGATTGAATCCCTTGCTGAAGCTGTTGGCGGAGCGGTAGGTGCTTCAAGAGCTGTGGTTGATGCCGGATGGAGACCACATGGCGAGCAGGTTGGTCAAACCGGTAAAACTGTTTCTCCATCAT
>CAYYJL010000182.1:0-6072 GCA_964472245.1 uncultured Ignavibacteriaceae bacterium
GATGAGCTCAACAAGCAGCTTGACGAATTATATGAAGAAGTTTTAGACGAATTGCTGCCTGAGGCGTTTGCCGTAGTGAAGGCAACCTGTAAAAACCTTGTGGGACGGCAGTGGGATGTTATGGGACATAAATTTACCTGGGAAATTATCCCCTACGATGTACAGTTAATGGGAGGTATCGTACTGCATCAGGGTAAAATTGCGGAAATGGCTACCGGTGAAGGTAAAACACTTGTTGCTACGCTGCCGATGTATCTGAACGCACTGACAGGCAGAGGCGTTCACCTGGTTACTGTAAACGATTATTTGGCTCAGCGTGACTCCCAGTGGATGGGAAAGATTTTTGAGTTCCACGGATTGAAAGTCGGCTGCATTACTTCCAACATGCCTCCGGATAAAAGAAAAGCACAATACGCATGTGATATTATTTACGGAACCAATAACGAATTTGGTTTTGATTATCTGCGTGATAACATGGCAACTGACCAGGAGTTTCTGGTGCAGCGTATTCATAACTATGCAATTGTGGATGAAGTTGATTCCGTGCTCATTGATGAAGCCAGAACCCCGCTTATTATATCCGGCCAGGTTGAAGTTGATGATCATAAATTCAATGAAATGAAACCGGGAGTTGAGAAACTCTACCGTCTGCAGTCTAACCTTGTGGCTAAAATTGTGAAAGAAGCAGAAGAACTGCTCGCGAAGGATGATAAAGATTCCGAATATGAAGCCGGCAAACTGCTTCTGCGCGCCTACCGCGGCCACCCGAAAAACCGGCTGCTGAGTAAAATCCTTTCTGAACCTGCATATAAAAAACTGCAGCAGGAAATTGAGCTGGAGTTCCTGAGGGAAAAGGGGAAGAATATGTATATCATTGATGATGAATTATATTTTGTCATTGATGAAAAAAATCATAGTATTGACCTGACCGAAAAAGGGCGGGAAGAACTCAGCAAACACACCCGGGAAGGGAAAGAATTTTTTGTTATAACCGATCTCGGCAGCGAGTTTGCAAAATTTGAAAATGACCCGTCACTTTCCGAAGAAGAAAAAAGTAAACGGAAAGAAACATTATACGCACAATACGGTGAGCGCAGCGACAGCATCCACACCATTCACCAGCTGCTGCGGGCATATACATTATATGAGCGGGATGATGAGTATGTTATTACCGAAGAGGGTAAAGTCGCCATTGTAGATGAATTCACAGGCCGTGTACTGCCCGGCAGAAGATATTCAGACGGTCTGCATCAGGCAATAGAAGCAAAAGAAAATGTACATGTTGAAAAAGATACGCAGACGATGGCTACCATCACGCTGCAGAATTATTTCAGGATGTATAAAAAATTAGCCGGTATGACCGGTACTGCGGAAACTGAAGAATCCGAGTTTTTTGAGATATATAAACTCGAAGTAGTGGTTGTACCTACCAATAAACCCATCGTCCGGGACGATCAGGATGATGCAATCTTTAAAACAAAGCGGGAAAAGTACAACGCGATTATTGATAAAGTAGAAGAGCTGAGGAAAGAAGGAAGACCTGTTCTTGTTGGTACGACTTCCGTGGAAGTATCAGAAACCATCAGCAGAATGTTAAAAAGAAAGAACATTGCCCATAATGTGCTCAACGCGAAACAGCATCAGCGTGAAGCTGAAATTGTGAGCGCAGCAGGTCAGATGAGTGCCGTTACCATAGCAACCAATATGGCGGGCCGCGGTACTGATATTAAACTCGGTGCAGGTGTTGTTGACCGCGGCGGTTTATATATACTCGGTACTGAAAGACATGAATCCCGCAGAATTGACCGCCAGCTGCGCGGGCGTTCGGGCAGGCAGGGAGACCCCGGAACAACAAAATTCTATCTATCCCTTGAAGATGATTTGATGCGCCTTTTTGGCAGTGATAAGATGGCATCTGTTATGCAGCGTATGAAGTTTGACGAAGGGGAAGTTATTCAGCATCCGTGGATTACCAAGTCTGTTGAGCGCGCACAGAAAAGGGTGGAAGAAAACAACTTTGCCATCAGAAAACGCCTGTTGGAATATGACAACGTTATGAACCAGCAGCGTTCAATTATATATCAGAAAAGGAAACGTGCCCTGGAAGGGGAGCGCCTGAAAAGCGAAGTGTTTGACCTGCTTGATGAATATGTTGATGAACTGGTTAATAAAAACGGGGAGGATATTGACCTTGAAGCAACACGGCAGGAACTGCTCAGCAATCTACTGCTGGATATCCGCGTGGAGCCGGCAGATATTGAAAAGCTCGGAAAAACGGGTTATGCTGATGCAATCATGAACGCAGCAAAAGATTTTTATCAGAAGAAAGAAGAAACCTTAAACTCTGAAAATATGGCGCGTATTGAGCGCTATGCTTTCCTTATGGTAATTGATTCCAAATGGAAAGAACACCTGCGGGATATGGATGACCTGAAAGAAGGTATCGGGCTGCGGGCATATGCGCAGAAGGATCCGCTGGTAGAATATAAAAACGAAGCTTTTGAAATGTTCATTGAACTGAATAATAAAATCAGGAATGAAGTGCTTTCCTTCTGCTTTAAGTTTTTCCCGCAGATGCCATCGGAAGTTGAGCAGCGTGAACGCGAACGGAGAAATTCCCAGGCAAGAAAACGCCTCATGGAAACAAAAAGCGCATTTGCACAGGATCATGGGCAGCGCGCACTGGATAGCCAGATGGTCAATCAGCCAATCCGTGTGGAAAAAACAGTCGGCAGAAATGACCCTTGCCCTTGCGGCAGCGGCAAAAAATACAAAAACTGCCACGGTAAATAATATATATCATAACATCAGCTGAAGCCGGAGCGTTATATGAAAAAAATTGAAGCAATTATAAGACCCTTTAAACTCGATGAAGTTAAAGAGGCACTGCTTGAAAACGGCATAAAAGGATTAACCATTACTGAAGTCAGAGGGTACGGCAGGCAGAAAGGCCACAAGGAAACCTACCGCGGGGCCGAGTACCGGATTGAATTTGTTCCGAAGATAAAAATTGAAGTGGTGGTTGATGATAATCTTCTGGAAAAGGCAATTGACTCCATCCTGAAACATGCCAAAACCGGGCAGGTGGGGGATGGTAAAATTTTTATTTACGACATTCAGGATGTTATCCGAATCCGGACTGAAGAGGCCGGACCGGACGCATTGTAACCGGTTTATTACCTTTTGATTCACATTTCAACCGGGTATATTTTCGGGTATGATTCGCAATAATTTCAGAATGAAAAAAGTATATCTTCTTTTCCTCCTCTTTCCCCTGATTTCGGGATGTTCCGTCTGGTATGATTTTACCGCTTACTTTAATCTTTATTACAACGCAAGTCTGGCTTTTGAACAGGCGGAAGAAGCTATAAAACTGCAGAAGACAGATAACCTTTCCATGCTGGAACCGCAGGTTCCGCAATCAGCAAACGGGCTGCTCAACAAGGTCATTGAAAAATGCTCCAAGATATTGCAGTTTGATTCCGAGAGTTCATTTGTGGATGATGCACTTTTTATGATCGGCAAATCATTTTATTACCAAAAGGTATATATAAAAGCGCTGAGAAAGTTTGAAGAACTTGCTGCAATGGGGAATGATACTGATTTACTGGATGAGGCAGATCTCTGGAGGGCGAAAACATATTTCCAGCAAAAGAATTATACCGAAGCCCTGGCTATTCTGACCCGCCTGAAAGCAAAAGCACTTGCGGAAGAAGATGACGACCTTGCCGCAGCAGTTAATTTTGAGGAGCTCAAGTATCTTATCTCCATTGAAAAATACGACGAAGCATATAAAGCAGCTGCGAACCTGATTAAGTTTTCCAGTGATCCGGTATTAAATGCAGAAGTGCTGTACAAAATTGGTGATATATATTATAACCGGAATGATTTTAAGAATGCTGCAGAAAGTTTCCGCCGGGTGGTTGATTATTCACCTGCCTATGAATTTGAAATCAACAGCCAAATCCGTTATTCAGTAGCGCTCCGCAAGATGGATAAGGCGGTAGATGCCGTGCGCAATCTGCTGGAGCTCCGCAGTGAAGCAAAATACTCCGATAAATATGATTACATTGACCTGGAGTTGGGTAAATCGTATTCGTCACTGGGGCAGTATCAGCGCGCGCTGACTCTTTATTATGAATCAGATACCGCATATACTAACTCCGTTTATCTTGGCAATATGCGTTATGAATTAGCAACTCTGTATGAGGAGTATTATCTGCTATACGACAGTGCTGTTGTTTATTATAACAAGGCACTCAGCTCTCAGGCAACCGCAGATTATCTGCCGAATATCCGGGCAAAAGCAGAACTCTTTAATAAGTATGTTGCCCTGAGAAATGCTCTGAACACCGGCGAGAAGAATTATCTGTGGGCGTCAGACTCCGCTGCCTTTATACGGGATTCACTCCTTTATGCAGAAAGCATTGATACAACGCAGCAGGAGGGGGGCGGTCCGGCTGAACCAAAAGATGCCCCCCGGAACCGCGATAGAAATTTTGACCCGGAACTGCAGCAGAATACTCCTGTTACCACAACCACTGCGCCCAAAAACAAAGGAGTGCCGCCTGTCCGTCCGGTGTTGACGGCAGACTCCCTGCGCACAGTAATGATAAAGGCAAAGGTTGACCTGGCGAATCTTTTTTATACCGATTTTGATCATGTGGATTCTGCATATATACATTATTCCGAGATTGACAGCGGATTTCCGGAAAACCAGTATTCCCCGCAGGTATTGTACTCACTCGCCGGGTGTTATTTAACATACGGTGATTCTTTAACCGCAGACAGCTTGTACAAGGTTATATACGACCGCTACCCCAATCTGCAGATAGCAAACGTTGCGGCTCTGAAGCTGAAACTGCCGCTCCGCAATCTTAACTTTGACCCTGCAGAAGACAAGTATATAGAAGCAGAACAACTGGTTCTCAATAAGGAATTCAAAAAGGCCATCGGAAAGATGCTGCAGATACCAAAAGAATTTCCCTTGTCGCCGTTTGCTCCAAAATCACTATATACAGGCGGATATATATGGGAAAAACACCTGAAGCAGAATGATTCTGCCGTGGTGGTCTATGACTCACTCATAGCTAAATACCCCTCATCCGTTTATGCATCCAAAATCCACAGCTCTGTCCGGTTTTACCATGATGAAAAGACCAGAATACAGAATGAGATACGAGACTCATTAGCTAAAATCCGCGAGAAGTTTGTTCAGGATTCAATAGCTAAGAGCGGAGTGAATAAGCCGGATTCACTGAAATTGAAAACCAACGCGGATTCCCTTAAACAAAAATCAGTTCTTGATTCACTGCAGCAAAAAAGTAAGATGGACTCCCTCCTGTTAAAAGAAAAAGAGATTGACCCAGACTCGGGTGAAAAACAGGAAATTGAACTGAATAACGAAAAAGAGGAGGAACAGAAAGAGGAGTTACCCCGGCAGTTTGCCGCTGTATTCCGGAAATCCGGACTCCCTGCCATCAGGTATATATCGCTGCAAACTCTGCCCATAGGTTATGTTTGAGCTGACCCTGCTGTATGAAGAGGCCACTGCTTATGCCAAAAAGCATAAAGCAAAGGCGGTATTCTTTTATCTGCTGCTCATTTTTTATTCTGCCATCCCCGTTTTTCAGGTTCCTTTTTTAGAGTATCATACCGTCCGCTTTTCTTCCCTCATGGATCAGCGGATTCAGGAAAATTATCTTCTTTATTATCCTGAACAGGATGCAGTATGCCTGGATGATGTTGCACCTGTTCTGCTTAAGTCTATCATTGCCATGGAGGACGGTTCCTTTTTTATGCATAAGGGGATAGACTGGGAACAGCTGGAACTTTCCATGAAGTCCAATACAAGGCGCAAAAGGAAACTGCGGGGCGGAAGCACCATAACCATGCAGCTGACTAAAAATGTATACTTCACCACCCGGCGGAGCGTCA
This sequence comes from uncultured Ignavibacteriaceae bacterium, assembly GCA_964472245.1. Taxonomy (GTDB): domain Bacteria; phylum Bacteroidota; class Ignavibacteria; order Ignavibacteriales; family Ignavibacteriaceae; genus H2-BAC3. The sequence goes on from CAYYJL010000182.1 coordinate 5,938, forward strand.
TCAGAAAAGCAAAAGAGCTGCTGGTAACGGCACGGATGGAAAAGGAAGTGAGCAAATATGCCATTTTGCAGAATTATATAAACATTGTTGAGTGGGGTGATGGTATATTCGGCGCTGAAAAGGCAGCAAGCGAAT
>CAYYJL010000183.1:0-6072 GCA_964472245.1 uncultured Ignavibacteriaceae bacterium
CAGATGTTCTATTACTTTCATTCTCAACTATTTTTTTATTCAAAAGGTAAATTTAACACATTCCGCATTGATAAACGCCCATAAAACCCGGGCACAAGAAATTTGATAACACCGCTGATACCCCCATTTTTGCAGCTGTGTGCACTTGTTTTTGGGAGGAAGCACAATTTCTGATTTCGTACATTGCATATATGAAAACAGCAGTTTTACTTTCCGGAGGGGTTGACAGTTCCGTTGCACTCCGGTTATTAAAAGAAGAAGGGCATGATATTACCGCCTTTTATCTTAAGATTTGGCTGCAGGATGAGTTCTCCTTTCTTGGTGATTGTCCCTGGGATGAGGATATTGAGTTCTGCAGAAAAGTTTGCAATGATGCCGGAGTCCCCTTCGAGATAGTTTCCATGCAGACTGAGTATTGGGAACATGTTGTTGCCTATACCATTGATGAAATCAAAGCCGGCAGGACTCCAAACCCCGATATGTTCTGCAACCGGCTTATAAAGTTCGGAAAGTTTATTGATAAAACAGATGCGTCTTTTGTAAAAGTCGCCTCTGGTCATTATGCGGTTGTGGAACCCTTGCATACCGGGTATGTCCTTAAAACTTCACCCGATAAAGTTAAAGACCAGACATACTTCCTTGCATACCTTTCCCAGCAGCAGCTTTCCCGCGCACTTTTCCCTATCGGTAAATATACCAAAGCTGAAATCAGGCAACTGGCGGCTGAGTACAATCTGCCTAATATGAACCGCAAGGATAGCCAGGGAATTTGTTTTCTCGGCAAGATAAAGTTCCGTGATTTCATCCGCCATCACCTTGGTGACCTGGAAGGTAATATCGTCAACTTAGACAGCGGTAAAATTTTAGGTAAACATAAGGGATACTATTATTATACTATTGGGCAGAGGTCCGGGCTCGGGCTCAGCGGCGGACCCTGGTACGTGGTAAAAAAAGACCCTGATGCCAATACTATATTCGTTTCCGGCACAGAGGAACTGCTCGATAAGGAACGTAACACTTTCATTGTAGAAAATATTAACCTGTTAACTGAAGGATATACTCCGCTCGGCAATAATGAGAATCTGAGAGTGAAAATCAGGCATGGTGCTAAGTCATTCCCGTGTACTGTGGAACTCGATACGGATAATCGTTGGGTGGTAAAAATTCCCGAGCCGGAAAAAGGCATCGCTCCGGGACAATTTGCAGTATTTTACCGGGATGGTATCTGCCTTGGCGGCAGCGTTATATCAGAACGGTTTGTTGAAAACGAAGTATATACTACCCCGGCAGAAATCTGATCTGCTTTTCATTTTTCCTGAAAGACTGTTCATCAGTTTTGACCTGTATATATTCCCCTTTGAGCCATCCACGTGTCAGGTTTTTATAATCACCGGACATGATATTGCCGCTTTGTCCCCCTGTTGATGTGTAATAGAACATTCCGGGGGTTGCAAAATCGAATACATACCGCATACTCGGCCCCACTGTCGTATAAAATTTATCAACCGGTCCGAATTCGTTATGAGTATAAAACGGATACTCGGACAAATTTAATGTTGTTCCGTCCCCGCCGATAGAATACGGACCGTCATCAATAAAAGAATCAAGCAATCCGTTCCTGCCGGAAAAAAAATGTTTTAACCGCACTTTGTGCAGATTGCCCCACTGCCAACCTGCTATGTTTGTGCCGTATGTACTTTCCAGATAATGCAATGCATCATCAAGTGATTTTCTGATAATGTCATCCCTCGTTTCAACAGTTGTTGTGGATATATCATCAAAGAGAGGAGCATTGTTATTTAATACCAGATTATCCATTACCCTCAGCGGCAGGTTGCTGATCCGGGCATAATCATTCAGCAGTTCCTCACCCAGCTCATCGAGCAGAGTATTTCTGAAAAATGTATAGAGGAAAACTGAATAAATGCCCGGTGTCTGACTCAGTTCATCAAAATCAAACTCCCACTTTTTAAACAGGGTCAGCGCTTCTTTTAAGTTGGCATCAGTGATGGTAAGGTCCTTAAAAGCCCCTAAAATCAAGGGTGTCATGCGGCTTGCATAAGGTGAAATTCTGTCCTGTTGGTAGTTAAAAACATCTTCAGTCCGGTGTTTTTCCTTGAATTTTAAAAGCCCGGTAATCCGCTCGATGCGGGATGAGGATTCCCATAAGGAAGATATGTAAAAATTGGATTCAGCCGGTTTGTTATTGGCAGTTGCGATAAATCCCTGCTGAGGATTATACTGTTTTGGCAAATCCTGAAAAGGAATAAACCCTTTCCATGCAGTTGCTTTCGTCGTACCGTCAAGTACAAGCCGCGGATCACCGCTGCCTCTGACAGGGATGCCAGCGCCGCAGAGATAGCCAATGTTTCCTTTATAATCTGCATAGACAAAATTCTGCCCCGGAACCTTGAAAGCACTTACTGCAGATGAGAATTCACTGAAATCCTTTGCCCGGTTTATCTTGAAGAACGCGAAAAACTCATCTGATACCTCTGCTCCGGTCCAGCGCATGGCGATTTCGGTCCCATATATACCCCGCACCTTATCCATATTATGAGGATGCACAGCAGATATAACCGGACCGAAAATAGATTCTAATATCTTATATTCATATGGTTCAAGACCTTTAATAGGAATATTCTCATAAATGGTGTTAAAAGGTATGGTATCATTATCTACAACATACGCCTTGCGGTCTTTAGTTACCTTTAGCGCATAAAAATCTGCATCGTCAGCCATCACATTGGTCAAACCCCAGGATATATACGAGTTATTGCCGATCACAACCGCAGGTACCCCGGGCAGAGTTACACCGGAAACATTCCACCCACCCCCGCGGATAATGGCGAGATACCACCTGCCCGGCATCTGTAAAGTAAGATGCGGGTCATTTGCCAGCATTGCTGCTCCCCCTGCAGACCTGCTGCCTGATATCACCCAGTTATTTGATCCATGCTGAGTACCGGAGGAACCCATAAATTCCTTATACCTCTGCAGCTGTTGTAAAAATCCGGTATATAAATTCTCATTCCCGTTCAATTGCACTCCGGCTAATGAAGTAGTGACGGTGCCGGGAATCAATCCTGCTGCTTTATCTGCACCTGCCCGCTCCGCAGCTCTTGTTAAAACTATATCCTGCCAGAAAGCAATATTAAGTTCCCATGCCATCATCCTTATGGTGATGATTGAGTGCAGCGGTTCCCAGTCATCCGGTATATATCCTAGAAAATCAAACTCTAAAGGGAGATTATGTTTATGATCGGCAAGATACTGATTGACGCCATTGGCGTAGTTTATCAGAGAATTCTTAGTTTCCTCAGAGGCGTTGTTCAGGATTTTTTTTGCAGTTCTTTCTATCCCCACACTGCGGAACAGTTTATCAAATTCAATCGTTTCCTCACCAAAAACTTCGCTTAACCGTCCCATTCCCGCCCTGCGTACTAGCTCCATCTGGAATAACCTGTCTCTAGCATGCAAATATCCTAGTGCAAAGGCAGCATCCTCTTCACTGCGGGCGCTTATATACGGAATCCCCAGCGAATCAAAATAGACAGCCGTATTGTTCATAACATAAGGGGAATTGATGTTGATTCCGTATTCAGGCAGAGATTTCTGCAGTATTCCTTTTAGCAGATAATATCCCGGTATTGCTATCAGCAGCAATACCAACAGCACCGGAATGACTATCCGAAGCAGAGTTTTCATAGTTCCTGCCTGTACTTAGGTCAGGAGTTCATGAATTTATGATAATATTCCCCGATGCTCTTGTAGGCCTTTTCCAATGTCTTTTCATTTGGCAAAAATACCACACGGAAATGCCTGGTACCGGGCACTTGACCAAAGCCGCTGCCGGGAACAATAACAACTCCCGTTTCCTTTATCAGCCCGGAGACAAACTCAGCATCAGGTTTTTCCATCTTCATTTGAGGGAAAGCATAGAATGCACCTTCCGGAGCTACGCATGAAATACCTTCTATCGCATTCAGCATCTGTACGGTCAGGTCTCTGCGCTTGGTCAGCTTTTCCATTGCTTCAGCTATATGATCCTGATTGCCATGAAGGGCAGATGTTATGCCATATTGTTCCGGATGGTTCGCACTTAAACGTGCACGGAGTATTTTGTTAATTGCTTCAATGTAATCTTTCAGAAATTCCTTATTGCCGCTCACAATACCCCACCCTATTCTGAATCCGGGCACAAAATAATTTTTTGATAATCCGCCAAAGGTTATGCAGGGGACTTCAGAATCCAATGATGCAATAGATATATGTTTTTTACCGTCAAATAACAGTTTATCATATATCTCATCAGCAAAAATCACCAGGTTATGTGCCTTGGCAATTTCAACAATTTTCTGAAGAACATCCTCTGTATATAAAGAACCGGTGGGATTATTGGGGTTTATCAAAACAATCGCACGGGTTTTACTATTAATTTTAGATTTGATATCATTAATATCCGGCTGCCATCCGTTCGCCTCGTCTAAGTAATACGGATTTTCTATCGCGCGGAGCTTACTTGCTATAGCAGTATATAAGGGGTAACCGGGTGTCGGGGTCAGTACATTTTCATCATCATTAACTAGGGCGGTCAGGCAGACATCAATGGCTTCACTTGCTCCGGTTGTTACAAAGATATCATGAATGTTTTTAATTCCTTTTTTCTCTGCTTCACTGGCAATTGCGTCAACCGCAGCTTTAATCCCGGAAGAGGGCGCATACCCGTTTTTATTGGCTATCATGGCTTTGTAGGTATCTTCAACTAAGTGTTTCGGCGGTGCAAAATCATATAGATTAGGATCACCGATGTTGAGATATAACATCTCTTTTCCGGATTTTGCAACTTCATTTGCAAGCACAACTATATCCCGCACGGCATAAGTTATATTGTTTGTCCGAACCGCAGGTGTAATATGTTTAGTCATGATGAACTCCTGTATGAGTTTTAATTTTTATTTTTCAAATTTCTTTTTTGCTTCATTATCTCAAAGATCAGAATTCCTGTTGCAACAGAAACATTCAAGGATTGCACTTTGCCGCCCATAGGAATTCTCACTTTAAAATCGCTGTTTTGCAGAATTAACCTGCGTACCCCTTTTTCCTCATTCCCCACAATCAGTGCAATTTTACCGCTGTAATTCTGCTCGGTATAATCACTGCTCTCTTCAAGAGAGGAAGCGGCTATCCAATATCCCATCTCTTTCAGCTGTTTCATAAAATCTACAAGGTTCTTAACAGCGCATATATTAAGATGATTAATTGCCCCGGCGGATATCTTAGCTGTGGTTTCATTAACGGGAGCAGAATTAAACTTAGTGATAATCACAGTCTTAACTCCTGCACATTCAGCAGTCCTCAGAATTGCACCCAGGTTGTGCGTATCCTGAATGGAATCCAGCAAAACAATCAGTTCATCCTGATTCCGGTTCAGCAGCTTTATACATTCATCTTCTTCCAGCAGTTTAACTTCTGCGGTTAAGGCAATTACTCCCTGATGATTGCCCTCCCCGGCTAATTTGCGGAAACGGTCTGCCGTCAAATCCTGCATCGGTATATCAAGTTTTCTGCACTGCTGCCGGATTTCCGGAATAATATCCCCTTTAACGCCAAACTGAAAATATACCTTTTGTATATCTCCGCCGGATTTCAGTAATTCCAGGACAGGTTTTCTGCCAAACACCTTCGGCATATTACTTTGCCTTTTTTGTTTTCAGTTTTTTCTGAAGAGTTCCGGAATACTTTTGCATCAGTTCAGATGAACTATCCCCTTTTTGAACATTGGTAAAAAGTAAAACGCCGCACAGGATGAGACCGGATGAAATCAGCTGCGCCTCAGATAAACCAAGCATCAATTTTGGGTTCAACCGGATAAACTCCACTAACAATCTTGCACTGCCGGAAAGTATAAGGTACAAGCCGAATAACTGTCCGGTCTTCCAATCTTTTTTCCTGAATTGCCACAATACAAAGAAGATAATAACTGCCACCAGAAATTCATATACCGGAGTCGGATGGAGCGGGGTATTATTAGGAACAATGCCCTGCGGGAAGGAGTTTGCAATATCAGAG
>CAYYJL010000184.1:0-6066 GCA_964472245.1 uncultured Ignavibacteriaceae bacterium
AAAAATCAAAAGCAAATGTTCGGGTAAAAAAGGATATAAATCAGCCATACACCGATTAATTACTGTTAAAATGGGGTAGTGATTTTATATGGAATAAAGGGATTAATTTTAGTAAATTCGGATTTAGTATTTAGTTTCAAGTTTATTGATCTATGTTCCGTTTCCGTTCCATCGACTACTGTATGCTTCACCGGCTAAACATGCCCCAATTTCTTGTTTGTATCACGTTAGCCCTTCAATTTTCCACGCTGTTTTATGCTCAGGTTCCGGAACTGGTAGTTCCCATAGGCCATACGCGGAGCATTCGTTCCGTTGATTTTTCCTCAGATAACCGCTACATCCTCTCCTGCTCTGACGATAATACTATAAAACTCTGGGATGCAAAACTGTTGAAAGAGCTGCGTACTATCAGCATCCATAAGGAAGGGGTGCGGAAGGTTGCTTTTTTACCGGGAGACAGCACAGCATTCAGCGCAGGTTTGGACGGTGTATATATGTTTTCCGTTACAAGCGGAGAAATATTAAAACAAATCAACTGGAATTACGGAGTATTTTTCTGTGATATAAACAGGGATGGCAATCATGTGCTTTTTGAAAGATATACTGATATTGTACTGTTTAGTCTGAAGGAAAATCAAATTATTGATTCGATTCCCACTGCCGGCCGGGTTGAAAGTATGGCTCTGCATCCGGATAAGGAATCTATCCTTTTGGGTATGAGAAACGGTATGACCGTGTTGTACAGCTATCCCGGTAAAGAAATGAGAGTGCTGGCAGACTCGGGAGAATGGAAGGTAACATCAGTTGCCTACTCTTTTAACGGGCAATATATAGCAGCGGGCTACGAAAACGGAAAAGTTATTGTTTGGAATGAGGCAACAGGAGAAAAAGTTTATGAGTATGCACTGCATAATAATTCAGTAAAAAGAATCCGCATAAATGAAAACCCGCTTAACATCATCAGTGCAGGCAATGACAGAAAAATATACTTTATTGATGTTAAGCCCAATACGTATATAACCATAGCCAATGATTATGATTGGATGAGTGACCTGGCAACGGTTCCGGGATTTACTTCTTTTGTGTATGGTGAGTCTGTCCGTGCTATGCGGTTGTTTTCAGAGGGGACCTGGAAAACACTGAGCGGAATGGGAGGCGGTCAGCGGTCGGTTAATTATCACGAAGGAAGCAGACGGTTGTTTTCCACCGATAATGAAGGGATAATGATGTGGGATTTTGGGGGAGGAGTGCAGCGGATTCCAAGAAGCGGAATATCAACAAAAGCAGATGTTTCCTCTGATGGAAAGTATATAGCTGTGGGAACATATTCCGGCAGGGTTTATCAGTACATGGCAGAAAATCCCGATTCCATGCATATATACTACGGTGCTGCCGAACCGATAGAGGAGATTGGATACACACCGGATGGAACGCTGCTTACTGCCGTTGCAAAAGACTCTGTGCTCAGGCAGTGGCACAGGGACAGCACCTGGCCGCATGTTGATTATTATTTTGACCGCGGCTCTTTTCGTGCATTTGCCTTTACCAAAGATGCAAAACGGCTTGCGGCAGGAACGGATAACGGATTAATAGAATTCTGGAAATTTGATTCAACGTCAGTTTCTGAGGTTATCAAGGCACACAGAGGAACTATTGCCGATGTGATCTTTTCCGCTGATGACAGGATTATGGCAAGCACGGGTGTTGACGGAAATATACATATATATGAATCCCGCAACGGTAAATATATAACAACACTGGCAAATGCAGGGAACTACCTCAGGAATCTGGCATTCAGAAAAGATAATAGAAAAATCTATGCGGGGGACCTTGATAAAACCATTTACGAAACCGATATCAACACCGGGGAAGTGGTACGGTATGAAGGGCACGACTATTGGATAGAGGATGTAACCTTACTGAAGGGGGACAGTATTTTAGCGAGTGCAAGTCTGGACGGCACCATTATACTCTGGGATGTCTATTCAAAAAACCAGCTGGTAAAAATTATACCATTAGACTCAGCTGACTGGGTTGCTGTTATGCCGGATGGCCGTTTTGACGGCTCTCAAAACGGAATCGCGCTGATGTATTATGTCAGGGGCACGGAAGTAATACCGCTTGAGGCGTATTTTAATTTGTACTATACTCCCGGATTGATACACGGTATCATAGCCGGCAATATAAAACCGTTTGAATCCGGAAATTCCATCAAAACCCTGCTGCCGGCTCCCGTAGTTTCCCTGGAAAAAAAGGGAAAGGGGAGGACATCGGCGGGAGAAAATACTTTTACCGTTGAAGCAGCAGACGGCGGCGGCGGCATCCGGAAAATAAATATATATATGAACGGAAAGCTGGTGCATTCTCTGCCGGTGGAGAAAAAGGAATACTCCGTAACCGGAAAATATAAGAAAGATATTGTCATTGAACTGCTTGCTGATACAAATTATATAAAAGCAGTGGCAGAGAATGAAGAGGGACTGGAGTCATATCCGGCAGAGACGATTGTATTTGCTGAAGGAACCAGGCCTGTTGCAAATCTTTATATCCTGGGAATCGGCATTAACACCTATAAAAATGAAAAATATAATTTATCCGGTGCGGTGAATGATATACGTAAAATAAGCAGTCTGCTGCAAGAGAAGGGAAAAGGAGTATTTGCAGGTATATATACTACCATGCTGAACGATAAAAACGCAACGAAAAAAGAGATTATAAAACAGCTGCAGGGTATAAAAAAGAAAATAAAAGCAAGTGATGTGTTTGTTCTGCTGTATTCCGGGCATGGCGTTGTACAGGGAGGTGAAAACGGAAAGGATGATTTTTATTTTGTACTGCATGATATAATAAATATGTACGGCGGAGGAACAGATTTCCTGAAAAAAGCACTCTCTTCCGCAGAACTGAAAGAACAGCTATCCGCTATTAAGGCAAACAAACAGCTGGTGGTGATAGATGCATGCCAGGCAGGGGGAGCGCTGGAATCCTTTGCATTGAGGGGAGCAGAAGAAGAAAAAGCCATCAGCACACTTGCGCGGAGTTCAGGCGTGTTTTTACTGGCATCAAGCTCCAAGGATCAGTTTGCAAAAGAAGTGGATGAGCTTGGGATGGGGCTTTACAGTTATTCGCTTTATGAGGCAATAGACTGCCTGGGAGATTTTAATGAAGATGGTATCATTCAGGTACGTGAAATTGAACAGTACACACGCAGGCGGCTGGCGGAATTGACTAAACAATATAAACTCACTCCTCAGTATCCGGTCAGCTGGATGATACTGCAGGATTTTCCCGTGGCGGTGTGCAAATGAAAACAGCCGCAGTAATAGTTTTATTATCTCTTATCATACATACCAATGCACAGGTACCTGAACTGACGCCGCAATCCGGTAATCCTGCACCGGTTATCAGTTTTGTCTCGGAAAAAGGGACTAACCGCGTATATACAGGAGACAAGATTGGAAACGTAATATGCTGGGATGCTGTCTCCGGAAGGCAGCTAAGGAGTTACCGGGGGCTTAACGCCGATATTGATAAACTGGTTCTCTCCCCCAAGGGGACATATATAGCGGCATTGTCAGAAAAAGGGGAAGTAAATATCTGGGAAACTTTAACAGGCAGACGGGCAGGAGTGCATTTGATGGAAAACTACGGCAAATACATTGATGCTGCCTTTGGCACAGAGGAAGAATTTATTTACTTAACCAGCAGCAGGGGCGGATTTTACCGGAGGCATATTTCAGATTATTCCCGTTCCACGGGTGTATTTTCCGGGGCGGCATACGATACGGCAGGCAATAAGAGGATAGTAGAGTGTGTTTATTCCCCAGCGGATTCAAACTGGTATGCCTTGCTGAAAAATGGTACGGCCTATTCCCTGATAATCAGAAATTTAGGACCGGGAGAGCAGGTTTATCCGCTGGCATTTAAGAGTCCAAGATCCATCAGGGTATCCGCTAACGGGTTGTATCTGGGGATACTCGATAAGGGGATTATTAATATATATGACCCGGTTTCCGGCAATGCTTATACAGAGATTAATACCGGTATAGACACACTCGAATACTATGAGTTTTCTCCCGACGGGATGAGGGTTCTGGTGCCCGCGGGACCGGACAAACTGAATATATATCATCAGCTGACAGGTGACATGTATGCCCGGCTGGAAACAGAGAGCAAGGGAAGATTCCTTGCCGGGAAGATGACAGATGACAGAATTGCCGCATACAAGATTGGTGCTGTATTAGTTTATGACCTGATGAGCCGGAAAAAAACATCAGAACTAAAAGGTAATGTAAGGTATATATCAGGATTGGAGTTTTATGGTGACGGCAACTCCCTGGCAGCGGCCTCTTTGGTGGAGGGATTGAATATCCTGCGGCCGGATGGCAGAACGCTGAATCTGCCTGTTAAAAAGGACGGAGTACGGCTGATTGCAGTTTCTCCCGATGAAAAAATTATTGCAGCGGCTGATGTTAATTATCTCGGTTTTTTTGATGCAAAAACAGGAGAAAAATTATTTGCCATTGATACTGCTATCGGCAATCTGCAGACCATGGTTTTTTCCCGCGACAGCAAAGATTTATATATAGGACTGACTAACTCCATGATGATGCGCTATTCCCTGCAAGAAAAGTCTTTCATCTTGAAGAGAGAGTTCAACGGGGAGGTTTTTGCGATAGATTATCATCCCGCAAAAGATGAATTAGCCATGATTGATCTTGGCAGTGAGATTACCGTTATTAATCCTGCAACGTTTGAGATTATTAAAAAATCAGGAAACCACCCGTCGGTGTTGTATGATGTAAAATTCAGTCCGGACGGCAGATACATTGCCGGTGCAGTGCAGGATTCCGGTATATACGTGTGGGATTACGAGCAGGATACACTTGCTGTACTCTTGCGTGAGAGGTATGAAATAATTTATGAACTGGATTTTTCTGCTGACGGAAAAATAATGGCGGCCGGTGCGGTGGGGGGAGCAGTTTTAGTTTACCGGACTGATACCTGGGAGAAGATCAGGGAGTTTGAAAATCCCGGGGCGTATCTGGGTATCATCTCCCTTTCACAAGATGGAAAGTATGTTGCCGCGATTACAGGTACGGGGCAAGCCAGGGTATGGAACATCGAAACCGGCAAGGAAAGTTTTACATTCACCGGATTTAATGAAAGCGATTGGGCTGTTACCATGCCGGATGGCAGGTTTGATGCCTCACAGGAGGGGATGAAACTGCTCCACTTTGTTAAAGGGTTTGATGTGTTTCCGCTGGAATCCTTCTTTAATGAAAATTACCTGCCCGGGCTTGCAGGAGATATACTGACAGGAAAAGTTGAGGAACTGGATTCCGCAGCAATAGCACAAAAATTCCTGTTTAAACTGCCGCCCGATGCAGTGATTACCTCACCAACAATAAAATCAAAACTGCGTGCAGGTAAAAACCTGATTGATATATCCGTGACGGACAGGGGCGGCGGGATAAAATGGGTGCGGCTGTATCTGAATGATAAGCTGATTGAGGAGAAAGATTATACCGGCAGGCCTGTGCTTGAAGGGGAAAAGATTACCATAACAATGACGGCTGAGTTACTTGCCGATACCAACAAAATTTCCGTTGTGGCAGCATCGCTGAATAATATAGAATCGCTGCCGGCAATTCTGCTTGTTGAAGCGCAGGGGAGCAAACCACGCAGTAAGTTATATATTGTGGGGATAGGGATTAATAAATATGAAAATCCCGCGTATAACCTTGCCCATGCAGAAAGTGATATCAGAACTCTGCGCGATAAAATTATTAAAGGCACAGGTAAAATGGTATCGGATGCCGAGGAATATATATACTTCAGCAAAGATGCCGTGAGGGAAAACATATCCGCAGCGTTTGACAGTATTGCTGCTAAGGCAAAAGCATCTGATATATTCATCCTGCTTTACTCCGGGCACGGAGTTTTCCGGCAGGAAGAAAAGAGCGGGGGAGATTTTTACTTTGTGCTGCATGATGTGGTAAATATGTATTCCGCAGACAGCACCACTGCCGCAAAGGGGATTTCTGCTAAGGAGCTGAGGGAATA
>CAYYJL010000185.1:0-6029 GCA_964472245.1 uncultured Ignavibacteriaceae bacterium
TCAGAACCGAGGGGTCTAAGATAGTGATAAAGCTTTTGAATAAAATCTGATATATCTAAAATAAAGAGGCCGCTTAACGCGGCCTTTTTAATGTTCAATTACTTTACTAATTCCAGCACATTTACTGTTTTTGTTCTTTGTGTTCTGACAGCTTCCTTAAACGGAGCGCCAGGAGGTGCCTTAAAGTTAAGGTTAACATTTAAAGTGGTGGTGGTTCTGCTCTTTTCAAACATGCCTTTGGAAAGATTGAAGAACATTTTACCGGAACCGGAGTAACCGGTGTTTTGCATCTGAATTCCATTTGCTTTCGCTTCCGGAACCAAAGCAGAGAGAGACTGAATGCCGCCTTCAATAATTGCAAAGTTTGCGTCATTAATCTTTTCAAAACCGGTTAATTTGAACTGATGCGTGTTTTTTACCTCAAATACCTGAAAACTCATTGGGCTTTGTGGGAAATTCCATATACTATCCTTAGCCACTGGTTTATCCGGCAATCTTCTGAATAGCTGCATAACAACCGGTCTTAATGCTCCGTTTGTAATATCCTGAACAAAATACTGTTTTTGTTCTGAGCTGATGGAATCTTTCATGTTCCGCAATTCAAGAATTTTATCGGCAATTTTTGTGGTGCGGTATATTTCAAGAATGTTTCCATACTTATCAATCCGCGCACTAAAGGTATTGTCAATCAGAGCAAGGTATTCCAGATAACGCTCTTTCTGGGTGCTATCCACTGATTTTTTTGAATTAAATGTAAAACTCTCATTATTCATTTTACCGTCGAGGGCAATTTCTTTGAAGGTAAAGCTTACTTCAAAAGATTTATCAGATTCCACTTCTTCAATTTTAGTATCAATCAGATAAGATATTTTCTGATCCAGTTTCATTTGCTGAACGGTATCAGTTTTAACTGACTGAAACTCATCTGTTATGGATATGAGTTTAAAAGTAAATGCGTCTCCTTTTTTTAGAGCATAGGTCAACTCCACTTTGCCGATTTCATCAGCCGAAAGGGGAGTGCCTTTAAGATCAACTGAATCAACTGTAAGTATATCCGTTTTTGATTCTTCCGGTTGATTTTCACCTTCCTTACAGCCGGGAGTGAGCAGTAAAGCCGCAACCGCAAAGAAGGATAGGAATATATATTTTTTGGTTTTATTCATAAATAAGGTATCCGTTTCTGATTTTCTTAAAACTGTTTATATCTGTCTGCCATTCATGGTAAATTGTATCCGGATCAACACCTGCCAGGATTTGCTGTTTTAATTTGCTGCTGCCGGATAATATATCAATACTCTTTTCTCTGAACTTAAAATCAGCCGGGTGATTATTGGCTATCAGACTGAGAATTCTGATGGTTAACAGTATCGGGTCAGACTGCATTTTGTTAGAAGGAACCATTTTGATGCCGCGGCAGAGTTCATTTTTATATTTGGGACTGTTCACAATGCCCTCTAATGCTACCGGAGTAAACTCGGCAGCTTCAAATTGTACATCAGTATATCCAAAAACCTGTAGTTGGGTCAGTAGTTTTTGGTTATCTATATATGGGGCACCAAACAGGAGAAATGGAGAGTAAGTACCTCTACCCTCGGATAGGTTTGTTCCTTCAAATAGACATGTGCCCGGATAGAGCAGCATGGTTTCCTCCTCCATAATATTGGGGGAAGGTTTGGTGAAGGTCAGCCCGGTTTCGAAATAATACATTGATCGTTTGTAACCCGTCATTTGTACTACAGTTAAATCAAGCTTTTTATTCTTAATCAATTCGCCGGCATAATACTTTGCGAGCTCACCGATGGTCATACCATGGGCAATGGGTATAGGAGCAATACCAACAAATGAGGATAACCCTTCTTCACGGACAGGTCCCAGCACTCCAAGCGGGGCGGCGGGATTCGGCCGGTCAAGGATAATAACGGGGATATTGTTTTCTGCTGCAGCTTCAATAGTATAATACAAAGTAGATATATATGTATAGAATCTGCTGCCAACATCCTGTATATCAAATATCAGTAAATTTATCCCGCTGAGCATTTCCTTAGTCGGTTTTTTGTGTTTGCCGTATAATGAATATACTGGAACACCGGTTGCTGCATCTGTGGAGTTTTCAATTTTTTCACCTGCACCTGCCTGTCCCCGAATTCCATGTTCGGGTCCGAACAATGCGACGAGGGAAAAATTTTCTTTTAATGCAGCTAAGGTATCGGCAAGATGCACACCATTCGGCAAAAGTGCGGTATGGTTTGTAACTAACCCGATATTTTTTCCCTTCAACCGGAAAATTTGTTCTCCCAATAAAACTTCTGCACCTGATCTTACTTTTTTGCCGGTTTCAGCATGAAGTATCGGGGAGAGAACGAAGAGAGAAAGGGAACAAATAATTACGGGAAAAACGAAAAAGGAGAATGCTTTCACATTCTCCTTAAAGCTATTATAACATTTCATTTTTAGAAAAGAAGTGTGCTATTTCATTAGCAGCATTTTCATCTGAATCTGAACCATGAATGGCATTTTCAGCTTTTGAAGATGCAAATAATTTTCTAATCGTGCCTTCGTCTGCCTGTGCAGGATCTGTAGCACCGATGAGTTTACGGAAATCTGCAACTGCATTTGCCTTTTCCAGTGCTATTGGAACCACCGGACCTGAACACATGAAGTCTACCAGTTCACCATAAAACGGGCGTTCTTTATGTACTTCATAAAATGCTTCAGCAGAAGCTCTGCTTAACTGTACTTGTCTTAATGCTTTTACTTTAAATCCTGCTTCGGTGATTTTTGCAATAATTTGTCCTATGACGTTCTTTTTAACGGCATCAGGTTTAATGATAGCCAAAGTTCTGTTTGACAAGAATTTTCCTTTCTATTTTTTCTTAGTTGATTTTTTTACTGTTTTCTTAACAATTTTAACTGCTTTTTTAGTTTTTGCGGAAGATTTTGCAGCCGGCTTAACCGCCTTTTTTGCCGCCGGTTTTTTCTTTGCAGCCGGCTTACGGACCGGGGATTTAGCAGCTATTGCATCCAAGGCGATTTTCATGGTAATACCAAGATCTGCCGGGCTGTTAACTACTTTAATACCTGCTTTTTTCATCGCCTTCATTTTTTCATCAGCAGTTCCTTTTCCGCCGGAGATAATGGCGCCTGCGTGACCCATTCTTCTTCCCGGAGGAGCAGTACGCCCGGCAATGAATCCGACCACCGGTTTGCTCACATTCTTTTTAACAAAGTCCGCGGCTTCCTCTTCAGCACTTCCGCCAATTTCTCCAATCATGATGATGCCGTGGGTATCAGGATCATCGTTGAACATTCTGATTATATCGGTAAACTTAGAACCAATGACAGGGTCTCCGCCAATACCAACACAGGTGGACTGTCCCAAACCAACATCGGTAAGCTGTTTTACTGCTTCGTAGGTTAAGGTTCCGCTGCGGGATACGACGCCTATTTTTCCCTTTTTGTGGATAAAACCGGGCATAATACCAACTTTTGCTTCACCGGGGGAAATAACGCCGGGGCAGTTAGGGCCGATTAAAACCACTTCTTTATTTTTAATGCTATGGTATGCTTTAACCATGTCAGCAGCGGGAATACCTTCAGTAATACAGATGATTACTTTTATTCCTGCATCTGCTGCTTCGATAATTGCGTCTGCTGCAAATGGCGGGGGAACAAAAATAACCGACGTATTTGCTGTTGCAATTTTAACTGCATCTGTAACGGTATTAAAAACGGGGACACCCAAAGCTTGCTCGCCGCCTTTACCTGGTGTAACACCGGCTACAACATTTGTTCCATAGTCCAGCATCTGCTGTGTATGGAAAGAACCTTCCTGGCCGGTAATTCCCTGAACAACAAGCCGGGTCTTTTTATTCACTACTATGCTCATATTATCCTCTGATTATGATTTGCTATTTAAATTCTGTAACTGTGCCGTAAGGTCCAGCAATGCTGACTCATTAAAATGGGAGGCAATAAACTGAACGCCTACCGGTAAATTGTTAATCTTTTGCGATACGGGAACGCTGATAGCCGGAACACCTGCAAGATTGGCTGAAGTTGTATATATATCGCTCAGGTACATTTCCAGCGGATCAGATGATTTTTCACCGATTCCAAAAGCCGTATTTGGAGTCGTTGGTGTCAGAATAATATCCACTTCACCAAATGCTGTATCAAAATCCTGCTTGATAACTCTTCTTACCTTTTGTGCTTTTTTGTAATAGGCATCGTAATATCCTGATGAGAGAACATACGTGCCAAGCATAATTCTTCTTTTTACTTCTGAACCAAATCCTTCTGACCGGCTGGTTTTATATAGAGCATCAATACCATTGCTCCGGATTGCAGAATGCCCGTAACGAATTCCATCAAACCGGGATAAATTAGATGAAGCTTCCGCAGTGCAGAGTATATAATATACGGCAATACAGTACTCTGTATGGGGGAGAGTAATCTCCTTAAACCGGTGTCCAGCGGATTTTAATTTTTCAATTGAATCCTGAACTGCAGACTTAACATCGGCGGAAAGAGCATCGGTAAAATACTCCTTCGGCAACCCGATGGTGTAGCTTTTTCCTGAAAAGGGAGAGGTCAAATCATCCTTATATAAGGATGAGGTGGAATCCTTCTCGTCAAATCCTGAAATGGCAGTAAGTGTCAGTGAGGCATCTTCAGCCGAGTTAGCAAAGATACCAACCGTATCAAATGATGATGCGAAAGCGGTTAAACCGAATCTGGAAATCCTTGAATATGTCGGTTTAAGTCCGATGACGCCGCAAAGCGAAGCCGGCTGACGTACTGAACCGCCTGTATCACTGCCCAACGCTATATCGCACATGCCCGCTGCTACAGATACCGCCGCACCCCCGCTGGAGCCGCCCGGTACTTTAGATATATCATGTGGATTTTTTACCGGTCCCCAATAAGAATTTTCATTCGAAGACCCCATGGCAAATTCATCACAGTTGGTCTTACCAATGATAATACCATCTTCATCCAGTATTTTTTGAACTGCGGTGGCGGTATATACAGGTCTGAAATTTTCAAGAATTTTTGAACCGCACGTAAGAGGAGCATCTTTAAGGGATAGTACATCTTTAATGGAAACAACTGCACCGGCAAGTTTACCGTAGGTGCCGGTTTTAATCTTTGCCTGAACCTTTTCTGCCTGATTGTATATATCCTCCCCGGCAGTAAACGTGAATGCATTCAGATGCTGCTGTTTTTTGATGGATTCCAAAAAGGAATCTACATTTTCCCTCAGATTCAATGAACCTGACTTAATAAGCTCTTGTTTTTCCTGTATTGATTTATATGGCTGCAAGGTATAAGGTTCACTTTTTACCGGAATCATCATCCATTGAATTCTTTATTTCATTTTCAACTTCAGACATAGATTTTTTTATTTCGCGCATACCTTTGCCAAAACTCCGGAAAATTTCCGGCAGTCTTTTTGGACCAAATACCAGGAGTATCACCAGTCCGATGACAATAATTTCACCGGTACCAATATTGGAGAACATTATTTTGAATCCAGCTTATTTTTATCATCTGCTGAATCTCCCGATTCAGAAGGTTCTTTAACCGCTTTTTTGAATTCTTTGATTCCCTTACCAAGTCCTTGTGCAAGTTCAGGAATCTTTTTTGCTCCAAACAGTAAGATGATAATTCCAACAATGATTAATATTTCAGTAAATCCTAAATTCGGCATACTAAACCTCTTCTTGAAAATGTAAATTTAATAAGGAGGTAAAGAACTTGAGTCCCTCACCCGTACCGGTAAGTTCAGAACAATTCCGTTCGGGATGAGGCATTAACCCAATCACGTTACCTTCCTTGCTGCAAATACCTGCAATGTTATTGATAGAACCGTTCGGATTTGCAGCTAAATCCGTATTACCATTGATATCTGAGTATCTGAACAATACCCTTCCGGAACTCTCTAAGTCAGCAATTACATCCGCAGATGCAGTATAATTACCTTCGCCATGGGCTATGGGAAAATTAACAATTTCACCTTCCGTGTAGCC
>CAYYJL010000186.1:0-5995 GCA_964472245.1 uncultured Ignavibacteriaceae bacterium
CCTGCCTGCTTGACAATGTGAAAGATCCGTCAAAATCAACCTGCTTCAGGGTATACCGGTACACTCTGCCAGGCTTAACATTTTTGTCAAGGAGCCGATATTCTTTCGGCGCGTTGCTGTTGCCGGCACCTTGCATCTTGCCAATAACAATTTCGCCTGTGGATTCCCCCATATATATAATAACTTCCTCCCGCAGAATAACAAACTCCGCATTATTCACCTCCGTCTCAGTCCGCCAGAATAACTCCACACTCGTATCATATAAACGTGCGGAAAAGAGAGAAAGTTCAACCGGCAGCGGATCCTCCGGGAATGTGTTGATAAGTGCCGTTGCCATCTTCCCCCAATTGGTCTCATTATCCCGCAGATTTTTATACGCCTGCTCTATATGCAGGAATCTGCCGCTGTTTGTCTGCGCAGAGAGATTACAGATATTCGAGGAAGCGTTGAGCAGGCGTCCTTGGGTGTTCGTGGTTCCGGTAAGCTTTGTCCATAAAGTATCAATATGATATATCTTAAAAGTCAGAGTATCATCAAGGGCAAGCAGATTATTTTTAAGCGTTGTGAGATAATCCGTTGATGGAGCCGACTTAACACCATTACTCATAATCAGTGCAGGGTCAGATTCCGTCTTGCTGAAACCGTGCAGCTGCACCACAATGCTTCCTGAAATCAAAGAATCTACTATAAACGTGGTGAACTGAAATGCCCCGTCCACATTATGTGCCTGATCGGACTTTCTGAAAGCAGTGGATTCTCCTCCTTCCGAACAAACCGTGGTTGTTCCTGCACAACCGGAGTACAATGTGGAATTGCAGCGGTGTGTTCCCGCTGCGAATAGTGCCCTTGCTCCGGTCTGCCTGAATACATAATTGGCCTGCAGCTCAGTCTTAAAATCATACAGGGAATGCGGCGCCTGAATTACCAATTTCTGCCTGGCAGCACTCTGATTGAACACATAATACCCCCAGTAATTTGCCCCGGCAGAAGTTTTTGCCAATATATAATATACTGCGGACGATGCAGTATCAGTAAACTGGGTTAATCCGTAACTGAAGGTTCCCGCAGAGGAATGTGCATCTGCATATGATGACTGCAATATCTGCTTTACAGACTGCTTCCAATATATCTCATCCGCAGCTGTTGGTACTGTGTATATATTTGTTCCTGTATCAGCAGGTATAGCTGAAGCAAGACTATCCAGCATTACGGAAATAGAACCGCTTTGTACCAGCTGTGCATTTGCTGTTGTACTTAGAGCCAAACAGAGCAGCACAGCAAACATATATATCCCCGCCCCCGATATTCTTCCAATCATCAGTCTGTTCCTGTTATTCCTTTATGCCTGCCATATCAAACAAAAACGCATATTGCAGTGCTGTTTTCTTAAAACGCTTAAACCTGCCGCTGGTGCCGGAGTGCCCCGCTTCCATATCTGTATCCAGTAAAAGTAAATTGGCGTCCGTTTTCATATCACGAAGCTTCGCAACCCACTTTGCCGGTTCCCAGTATTGCACCTGTGAGTCGTGCAAACCCGTGGTCACCAAAAGGTTGGGGTAATCTTTTTTTGCCACATTGTCATACGGCGAGTAGGAAAGCATATATGCATAATATTTCTTTACTTCCGGATTTCCCCACTCATCATATTCTCCCGTTGTCAGCGGAATGGAGGGATCCAGCATGGTGGTTACCACATCAACAAAAG
The DNA here is from genome assembly GCA_964472245.1 of uncultured Ignavibacteriaceae bacterium. Lineage (GTDB taxonomy): Bacteria > Bacteroidota > Ignavibacteria > Ignavibacteriales > Ignavibacteriaceae > H2-BAC3. Next base: position 1,706 of record CAYYJL010000186.1, read on the forward strand.
GTACTGCCGCAATCACAGCATTGAATAGCGAGGGTGTCATATTAACTACAGCCCCGACAAGCAGACCGCCCGCGCTGCCTCCCATAGCAGACATTTTTTTCGGGGAGGTATATTTCTCACTCACTAAATATTCCCCGCAGGCAATAAAATCGGTAAAAGTATTAATTTTGTTAAGCAATTTTCCGTCATCATACCACTCCCTCCCCATTTCCTGCCCGCCGCGTATATGTGCAATCGCATAGATAAACCCGCGGTCTATCAAACTCAATCTGGCAGCACTGAAAAACGGATCTGTACTTGCTCCATACGAACCGTATCCGTACAAGAGTAGCGGAGTGCCTGCACCCGGTACTGTGCTTCTTTTATATACGATGGAAATAGGAACTTTTTTGCCGTCTTTTGCAGTGGCATAAAGCCGCTTGGATATATATTCATCCGGGTTGTAACCGCCGACTACTTCATCCTGCTTTAACAAGGTTTTCTTGCGGCTGATCATATCATAATCATACACAGAGTTTGGTGTGGTCAGTGAGGAGTATCCGTAACGGAAAATTCCGCTTTCAGCATCCAGATTGGTGGAAGCCCACGCAACATAGGTCTGCTCCCCGAAGTCAAGATAATGTTCATCCTTATTTTTCAGATTAATAATCCTGATGCCGATTAACCCATCCTTGCGTTCTTCCACTACCAAAAAATTATTGAATGCCGTCATCCCTTCAAGAAAAACATCCTTCCGCGGTGCAATCACCTGCTTCCAGTTGTTTCTCTCCGTTGCGGATGCATCTGTTTTCATCAATCCGAAGTTTTTCCCCTCAAGATTAGTAATAATATAAAAGGTATTACCGATATTGGAGATGGTGTATTCATGATGTGCTTCACGAGGGTCAAACACCTTAAACTCGCCGGCACTGTTATCCGCATTCAGTATTCTGTATTCGTTGGATATAGTACTGGATGACGATATGATTATATAGTTCCCGCCCAATGCACGCCAGACCCAGCTGTTAAAGGTGGCATCTTTTTCTTCATATATCAGCTTGTCATTTGCAGCATCTTCGCCCAATATGTGACGGTATATACGGTATGCGCGGAGTGTGGAATCTTTAACGGTGTAAAAAACAGTTTTATTATCGTTTGCCCATGCTGCGGACCCTGTGGTATTCGGGATCTCATCCTTCAGGATTTCTCCGGTTTTGAGATTCTTGAATTTAATTGTATATATTCTTCTGCTGAGTGTATCCACGCCGAACGCGATAATTCCGTTATCCGGACTCACCTGCAGCCCGGCCGCCTGATAATAATTATACCCTTCTGCAAGCTGATTGATATCCAGCATTACTTCCTCTGCTCCGCTGCCGTTGCCGGATTTACGGCAATACAGTGGATACTCCTTGCCGGATATATACCTTGTATAATAAGAATAGCCACGCAGGTTGTACGGCACGGATTCATCATTCTGCTTCATCCTGCCAATCATCTCGTTGTACAATTTTTCCTGCAATGCTTCGGTATGCTGCATCTTGCTTTTGGTGTAGCTGTTTTCAGCTTCCAGATATGCTATCACCTCCGGATTTTCCCGTTGATTCAGCCAGTAATAATTGTCAATCCGGGTGTGTCCGTGGGTGGTAAGTTCCTTTTTAATCTTTTTTGCGACAGGTGCTTTTTCCATCCCATCCTTCCGGTTTTGTGCGGTTGTTAATATTGAAAAACTGATAATCAGCAAAAGCAAAGAATAACGCTTCACGGGCAGACTCCTTTACGGTTAATTGTACTCGGGTAAAGTTATTTAATCCGGAAATATAATTCCGGCAACGGGATTGATTTCAGAAAATAATGCCGGCTGCATAAAAAATATGATGAATGGATGCCCGTTGCTCAGTTCCCCGGACAAGCAACTCTTATGGACTGGTACTGCCTGTGGAACTCCTGTCGGAACTGGAAACAGTGGCAATTAGAATATAGCTGGACTGTGCTGAACCGGATGAACCTGCCTCCTGCTGGATTCTGCTTGAATAGTAAATGGTAATCTTGGTGGAAGGTCCTAATGTCATCGATCCGGATATTGCTCCTTCAGCGGAAGTGCCTGTAACACCGGAGGGGATATCATAGGATGTCTCATAGGTATAATCTCCTTTTTGCACATTGCGGACTATCTGAGTCTGACCCGGAGTAATTGTCAGCACCCTGCCAAAGGCGTTCAGATAAACGTTATTGGTGGCGGTGTTTTTTACCGTTACACTGTTTGTAAGTTCTCCTCCGCATCCGCCGGAAGAGAGTATCAATATGACAACCGCAGCTGCCGAAAACAATTTTTTCATAAATTCCATGCAGAATGATAAGCAAAATTACAATTTCTTTCAATTAATTGCTGACCTCTTTTTCATCCCAAAGGGACTAATCCGGGCGGATAAATGGTTTCGGCAGGTTTTTATTAACCGTTTCCCCCCACAGCACCTGTTTAAGCAGCATCTTTTCTTCCGGATTGAGCTTCAGCCGGCTTGTTTTGGTTTATTTGTGACAGCGGCTACAAGTTCAGTTCTTCTTTTGTGAGCCGGAATAGAAGTCATTTTACAATGTGTGTATTCTGTTTTTAGATTATGCTATTTATTTTTATTTTATTCATTCATTTCAAAGATTTATTCAGTATTACCGTTTTCTATGAAATTTAAAGTTAGTGAAGTTGCCGGCATAACCGTTATAGAGTTGAATCTCAGACGGGCGACAACCGATGTAACCGACGAGTTTCTTGAGATTGCGGGAAATTTGATTGCGAAGGAAAACAGGATGAAAATCGTCCTGGATTTCAACCAGGTCGAATTTACAGACAGTTCATTTTTGGCAACTTTAATTGTCATACACAAACGGATAGCTGAAAAAAAAGGTGAAATAAAGCTGGCTTGTTTTTCAAATGAAAACGAGCTGCTTCTCAAACGGATAATGCTCGATAAAGTTTTTTCCGTATATCCAACAGTTAATCGCGCGGTGTATCACTTCATGGTCAACAATAAAATTACCAACAACAAAATCATAGTCACCCTGCCGGGAGAGATGAAATATATACATTTCATCAGTGACTCCGCCCGCGCGCTTATTCAGTATCACTATGATCACCCCAACCCTGAGGAAATGGAACGTATCGTCCACGAGGTTCAGGTTCTGATATATGAATTGTTTTCCAACTGCGTTAAACACTCCCGCAGCACTATGGTTAAATTTCTGTTTGACCTCCACCCGTTTCATTTCTACATTAAGACTATTACCAACGGTAACGGCTTTTACATAAAACCCGTTGACAGGACAACCCTTACAACTAAAGGCGATGTGCTGATACCAACACCTTTTCCGGAAGATATTATCGGTCAGGATTTTATTGTCTATCAGGATAACGTGAATGAAGTTTTATGCCATGTGGAATCCAAACACAGCATTTCGCTTTCCCGCCGTTCCAATCCGGAAAAAGACCAGGGCGAGTTTGAAGTGCCGGAACATTACGGTCTGCTCCTCATTGCCGAGCTCAGCTCAGAAGCATCATGGCAGCGTAATGATAACGAAGATGTTTTTGTTATCCGTAAAGATATAATGTAAGATCTGCAATAATCAGGTATAAATATTAGTATATAAAAGCTGTATGCGCCAATCGCCATACCTGCGGCAACAATGCATCTCAACCGAGAATTATTTTATTTTTTCTCAACAGCAAATATTCCACAAATTACATGCGACATCTCAGATGTCGGATCGCTCTCCACTCATTGCTTCCTATAGATATATGACCTCTCCGAGGTCATATATACTACTATAAAAACGCCGATGCTCCTCGCATCTCATATCTATAACGCACACGATACCCATGATTCAATCTCCCGTAGGGAGATAATGTTTCTAGAAAAACGCAATCCCCATAAATACCATTGTCCCGTCAGGGACAAAACATTCCCGTTAATGCATTGCGAATGTCAAATTTCCCCCTAATATATGCGACCTCTCCGAGTGCTTGATATATACAACATCATCAACGCAGATGCCGAAGATATCACATGTTTATAACTGCACACGATACCCATGATTCAATCTCCCGTAGGGAGACAATGTTTCTAGAAAATCGCAACCCCCCATAAATACCTTTGTCCCGTCAGGGACAAAACATCCCCGCTAATGTATTGCGAATTTCGAAATCCCCCCTAATACATGCGACCTCTCCGAGTTTTTGATATATACTACTATACAAAACGCATATGCTCCTCGCATCTCATATCTATAACGCACACGATACCCATGATTCAATCTCCC
>CAYYJL010000187.1:0-5978 GCA_964472245.1 uncultured Ignavibacteriaceae bacterium
CGTATATCTGCTGTTAAGATGGGGGAATTCATTAGAGGTGACAAACCATTGCGAGCCCTCCGTATCCTTACCTGCACTTGCCATACCTAATGTGTACGGATTATAATTCAACCATGAAAATTCAGAAATATTTTCATAGCCCGGACCGTCATTTCCTGTACCTGTCCTGTCTCGTGCCTGAATTACAAACCCCGGCACCACACGGTGAAAAATAATGCCATTAAAAAATCCTTCTTTGGCAAGTTTAATAAAATTGCCGACGGAAAAGGGAGCATATTCCGGGAAAAACCGGAGAGTGAATTCTCCCGCATTTGTTTTTACCTTTGCAAATCTTGAGGTGAACGCCACCTTTAACAAATCTGCCGCAAGTTCAGCCCTGACCTTACTTTTTGAACTGATTTGTTTTCCGCCTGCCGCTGCTACAGCCACAATGGAGGAATTTGCCAGGATAGACTTCAACTCCTCTGTTTTTGAAGAATCAAACTTAAAAAGCTGCGTATATATAGTCAGCACCGCCTCCGTAAAATGAGGGTTATGCAACTCTCTTTTCAGGATGGCGGTAAGTTCATCATAAAAATAGGCGGAGTCAGATGCATATAATTCCTGAGACAGATTTTCCGCAATCACTGAGATCAGAGCGGGTTCGTTGGATTTCAGATTCATATGTATATACTGCCGGAACTGTTTGTTATGTACCAGAGTCTGTAAGGATTCCTGGTTAAACAACATAGTTAATACTTTGAGCCGTTCCGTTAGTGACAGCCCTGCAAACTCCGGAATTACCCTGCCAACGATAGCGGAATCAGAAATACCACCGAGCTGGAGCAGAGTATAGTATCCGGAACGGCTTAACAGGTTTGAGTACTTTGAAGTCAAAAGTGCTGCTTCTGATTTATCCAATTCAGCCAGTGCATACAATGTTTGCTCGGATATATAACTTGGCGACTGAAACTGTTCCAAATATCTGATAAGCGACAGTTTTATTTTTTCCCGGGCGGAAAAATCATAACTGTTCAGCCGGATTTGCTGCACAAGTTTTGTGAGTACATTCGGATTTTTATAACTTCCTGATTCCAGCATCTCTGAGAAAGGGGAAGTCCCCGAAAACTTGAACCCACCCAAACAGGAAAGCGCTTCAATTTGAAGTACAGGGGAATCAGACTGTAATGTTGTAGATATATAGGGAAGTAAATCTTGTTTATCAGGCAGCCGCTTAATGAGACACAGGAGGTAATACGATGTCAGTTCTTCAAATTCTTTGCTATCAGCCCCGGAAATTATGTGTTTAAGCTGCGGCAGTACACCATCATACTTGCCTCCTCGTGAGAGAGCAAATGCAGATTCCCTAATTCTGCGTTCGTTGTTGCTCAGCAGTTCTTGCAGCAATATATTCGGATGTCCGGGATGCTCCTCAAATTTCCTGAGACGAAAATGGTAAAGAGCTGTGGAAATGGCGGGGATATTGTCATTTTTAAGATGGAGTTCAATCAGAAATTGATAATCTTCTGCCTCTCCAATCATACCCAATGTTTCAACAGCTGATGCACGGACATCATCCCCTGCTCCGGATAGAATTACTTTTCTTAAATATTCCGAAATTGCTCTAGAAGGTGCGTGTTTGGACAGAGCAAAAGAAATAGGTTCTGAATACTTTTCAAACGAAAGGTTGAGGATCAGAGGGATATATACACTATCCGGCATATTTCCTGCAGCGAGCAGTCCTGCTGTAATTGTTTCAGGATTACTGCTTCTCAGGTACTTTGATATGGTTGCGCTGTCTGAGGTACGAAAAAAAAGACTCTTCAGGAGGGAAGAGTCTTTTATAGAAAATTGAGAATAGGTAAATGATAAACACCCCGCAAGCACGATGATGAGTGTTTTCATAATTACACCGCTACATCATAGACACGATAGGTTTTATATATCTCACCCTGCATTGCTTCTGCACCGCGGGTCATCATGGTATTATCTTCCAATATCCAGGAAGCTTCGCCTCGCAGAATGCCAATCTGCTCAGCACGCTTTAAAACTTCCCAATAAAACACTGCATCAAGTCCTTTTTTCTGGAACTCCGGTATGATGCCAAGGATGATAATTCTCGCCCATGTAATATCTTTTTTACCGGTGATTAAATGCCACCAGCCCAACGGCAAAATCTTTCCGTTCATTTTTTTGAAGACTGTTTTGTAATCCAGCATACAGAGTGCAAACCCGACTACTTTGCCTTCAATTTCTGCAAAAAGCACAATAGAGGGCTCAACAATTTGTTTCAGGTCTGCTGCAGTTGCATCTATCTCTTTATCCGTCATGGGAACAAAACCCCAGTTTGGTGCCCATGCTTTGTTATATACGTATTTTACTTTTTCCAGTTCGTTCTTAAAGTCCTTCATATTGATTTCCCGTATTGAAACGCCGGAACGCTGGCGGGCAATATCTGCGATACGTTCAATCTTTTTTTCTTTCCTCAATTTGGCATTTTCAATTGAGTAAGCATACAGGTCTTTTGCCTTGGTGAATCCGTATTTTTCCGCGAGTGTGTTATAATACTCCGGATTATACGACATCAGGAGACGTGGAGAATCATCAAACCCTTTCAGCAGCATACCGTATTCATCGTTACTGGACGGGCTGGCAGGACCCCTCATCGTATCAAAACCCCGTTCCTTTAACCATGCACGTGCAGTATCAAAAAGTTTATTTGCAACTTCCTGATCATTAAAACATTCAAAGAAACCAAAGAATCCGACTTTATCATTATGGAACTGATTGTGCAGATCATTTCTGATTGCTGCAATCCTGCCGCTTAATACACCGTTTTTATAAGCAAGAAAGTAGTCAGCATCTCCATGTTCAAAAAAGGGGTTCTTCTGTTTATCTAAGATTTTTTTCCTGTCCATGATAAGATGAGGTACCCAGTGAGGGTCGTCTTTATATACCTGCCAGGGGAATTTGATAAATTCCATCAGCTGCTTTTTTGAGGAAACTTTAACTACTTCTATACTGCTCATGATTAAATAAGGCCTATTTTTTTGCCGATAGTTTTAAATGAATCAATGATAAAATCAAGATGTTCATCTTCGTGAGTGGACATGTAACTGGTACGCATCATCTGACGGCCTTGCGGCACACCGGGAGCGATAAAAACATTAACAAATACACCGCCTTCATACAAATGTTTCCACATGGTAAATGCAAGTTCATCGCTGCCCACGATAACGGGAACGATTGCGGTTCTGCCGTCAAGCACATTAAAGCCGGCTGCTTTTAATTCAGTTCTCACTTTAGTAGCATTACGGATTAACTTGGTAACACGTTCCGGCTCGGCTTCAAGCACATCAAGTGCTGCTAACGCTGATGCCACGGAAGCAGGCGTTGGGGAAGCACTAAAGATAAGGGCAGGGGAAGCATGTTTGAGGAAGTTGATAACTCTTTCATCACCGGCAACAAATCCGCCGAGTGATGCAAATGTTTTACTGAACGTACCCATGGTAAGGTCAATATCATTTTCAAGATTAAATTCACTGGCAGTTCCTCTGCCGCCTTCCCCGATAACGCCTGTTGAATGAGCATCATCAATCAGGATTCTGGCACCATATTTTTTTGCTATGGTATTTAAGCTCTGCAGATCAACAATTTCTCCGCCTGTTGAAAACACACCATCGGAGACGATGAGTTTTCCTGCATCAGCGGGAAGTTTTTTGATAACTCTTTCAAGATCATTCATATCATTATGTTTGTAGCGGACAAATTCTGCTGTGGCACCTTTTGCCATCAGGTTGCCGGCTACAATACACGCGTGATTATCTTTATCGGAAACAACGTACTCACCGCGGGTTACCAGAGTGGGGATAATACCCTGCGCTGTCTGATAACCGGTTGAAAAAAGCAGAACTGCTTCTTTCCTGAAAAATTTTGCTAATCTGGCTTCAAGTTCATTATGAAGATCAATAGTTCCGGTCAGATATCTGGAGCCGGAGCAGCCAGTGCCGTATTTTTCAATGGCTTTTATAGCTGCTTCTTTAACTTTTGGGTGTGAAGTTAATCCCAGATAGTTATTTGAACCGGCCATAACTACTTTACGGCCCTCTATTTGTACTACGGGACCTTCATTTTCCTGAATCGGTCTGAAATAAGGGTATAATCCTAAACTTTTAATCTCATCTGCACGCGTAAACTCGTGGCATTTCTTAAATAAATCCAACTTCTCCTCCGAAGTAATAGTATATAAAAACTTTCAAATATAAAGATTATTTTGATAAATCAGTTTTAAAATATTCCTGAATATAAACTTATTTTAACATTATGGACATAACAGCAATAGTAACGGGCGGAAACGGTTTTGTAGGCAGCCATCTGGTGGATCTTCTTTTACAGAAGGGGTACAAGGTGAAATGCATCGTGAGGGAATCCAGCGACCTCAAATGGCTTAAGGGGAAGCCGGTTGAGCTGCTGAACTGCGGCTTAACCTCCAAAACGGAGTTGATAAAAGTAATGGAGGGGGCAGATTATCTTTATCATGTAGCTGGCGTGGTTAAATCAAAAAAGCCGGAAGGTTATCTTTTGGGCAATGTAGAAACAACCAGAACATTGCTGGAAGCAGCTATAATGCTTAAAAAACCGCTAAAACGGTGCCTTATCGTCAGTTCTCAGACCGCTGCCGGCCCTTCCCTGGACGGCAAGCCGGTTACGGAGGAGATGGCGCCGCATCCGATAACCACCTACGGAAAATCCAAACGGGAACAAGAGGTAGTTGCTCTTACGTATAGTGACAAACTGCCTATTACCATTTGCCGGGCTCCGGCGGTGTATGGTGAAAGGGATACGGAGATTTTTATCTATTTTAATACCTTCAGCAAGGGGCTGACCACAACCATCGGGTTTGATAAAAAGCGTGTCAGTTTAATTCATGCAAAGGATTTGGTACGAGGGCTGGTCATGGCTGCTGAGTCGGAAAATTCGGCAGGTAACATCTACTTTATTACCTCGGAAAAGTTTTATACCTGGGATGAAATCGGCAAAGTGACCGCTGACGTACTTGGGAAAAAGGCATTCTCTGTACCGGTACCGCATCCCGTTGTTTACCTTATTGCAGCTGTTGCGCAGTTCTTTTCACTGTTTAGCAGCAAGGCAGCAACCCTGAACATAGAAAAGGCCAGGGATATTACCCAATCCAACTGGATCTGTGATTCCGCAAAAGCAAGGGAGGATTTTGGTTTTACCCAGGAAATCTCTCTTGAAGAGGGGATTAAAGCAACCTGTGACTGGTATAAGGAACAGGGCTGGATTTAACCCTTAGGGAAGATTTTTGGCTCCCTCACGGACCCATATAATGATACCGTCTATCTGGTTTCTGGTCAAAGGGAAATAATTTGCCGGCGGCATGGGGGTATTGTTTAACCCCTGAATAGACCGTACCAAAGAACTGCTTTCCGGTTCACCCGGGAACACCACATCCAGGTTTGAGGTTGCACTCTGCCACGATGCAAGACTCAGGAAGCCCGCTCTATCCACATCATTATGACAGCCGGAACTGTTGCATTTTAATTCAAACACAGGCAGCAGATGCCGGTTAAAGCTTATGCCTGATGATGGGATTATAATATTATCCAAATCAGAATTGTTGATGGTATCGTCACAGCCGTTAAAAAGGAATACGCTGCAAAAAGCCAGTAGAGCTAAATAAGGGAGATATATCATTTTCATATTCAAATTTACCTAAGAGTTACCGGCTTTTCAATTCCTAAATTTTGCTACCTTAAGAATTAACCTTCAGGGTTCTGTAAAAAATTTAAACAAATATTAACTGTACTAAAATGATACACAATATCAGTTTATTACACTCCCATTTTAAGAGTTACCATAAAAGTGCGAAAATTGCGTAAAAATGCCCGGTTTTACATTGGCACATTAGTTGTATTAATAGGGCATAACTATTAAAAATGTGTAATTGAGGAAAACAAAATGGAACTGACAAACTT
>CAYYJL010000188.1:0-1482 GCA_964472245.1 uncultured Ignavibacteriaceae bacterium
GGGCTTAAAGTGGATTTTTACAATGAATTCAAAGTGAAGACGACAACGTTAACCGGAGACCGTGGGCGGGTTGATGACAGGACAAAGGATTTGTTTGCTTACGGGAATGTGGTTGCCGTTAACGACAGCGGCGTTACCCTGCAGAGTGATGAGTTGTATTGGAAAAACGCCGATCAGAAAATCCGTACCGATAAATTTGTGACTATTACAACCAAGTATGAAAAAATTCAGGGGTTCGGATTTGAATCCGATCAGAGTCTGAGAAACTATGTGATATATAAAATCAATTATGTAACAACATTTGCCCAATGAGTATAAAATTTTACCTTGCAGCAATTTTAACGGTCATGCCGTATATACTCATGGCACAATCCGGGCAGCCGATTAATGTAACCGGCGAGCAGCTTATCGGCAGGACTGAAAACGGACAGCCGGTACGCGAAGTGCTCGGCAATGTAGTGCTGGTACAGGGGAATGTAACCATTACCTGTGACCGGGCAATTCAGTATTTATCCCAAAACAATGCACGGCTTATCGGCAATGTTATTGTGAGGCAGAATAACCTGACTATCAAAACTCCCGAAGGATTTTACGACGGCAATGAACGTCGTGCCTTTTCTGACCGCGGCGTTACTTTGAATGACGGTAAAGTGATTCTTAGTGCACGGATTGGTGAATATTTTTTTAAGGAAGATAAGGCGGATTTTCGAAGTAACGTGGTCCTGACAGATACACTTTCCACACTTACCTCAGCCAAATTGCTGTATTATCAGAAAAGAAATTTTGCAATCGCTACCGGTTATGTGCGTATTGAGGATAGCGTTAATACTATTATCTGCGATAGTCTGGAACATTTCCGGGAAGAACAGAAAACCTTTTGTTTTGGAAATGTAACCCTTAAAAACCGGATAGATAATACGGTAATTCAGGGTAAGTATGCAGAGGATTTTCGTTTAGAAAAAAAGAGCAAAGTGACAGGAAATGCAATTTTAATTCAGATAGATTCAATATATAGTGCGCAAGCAGATTCTGTTACTGCCATTGATACTCTTATCATCAGGGCTATGTATATGGAGTCCGACAGAAGCAGCGAGGATAAATTTATTGCAGTTGACTCGGTCAGGATACTTCGCGGATCATTTGCATCCCTGAACGACAAAACATATTTTAATAAGTCTGCGGGAAAAATTCTCACCTACAAACTGAACGACTCCTCCAATAAACCTGTTATCTGGTATGATAATTCACAGCTTAGCGGTGATACCATAGATATATCCATGACCGATAATAAAATTTCTAAGATTGCCATTCAGTCAGGTGCATTTTTACTTTCTGTAAATGCAATGTATCCTGTCAGGTTTGATCAGATTGCCGGCAGGGAAATGCTGATGCACTTCAGCGATAATGTTTTGTCTTATACAGAAATATTTAACAATGTGCTTGCTATATATTATGTTTATGAGGAAGAAGCAGGCAACGGTG
>CAYYJL010000188.1:1492-5932 GCA_964472245.1 uncultured Ignavibacteriaceae bacterium
GTCATAAAAGCAAGCGGATTAAATGCAGCATTGTATTTTAAGGATAAAAAAGTTGAAACCGTAAAATTTTCGGGTGAACCTGCAAGTGAATATCATCCCGAAGTATTGCTGGCAGGGAATGAAAAGTCTTTCACTTTACCCGGTTTTTTTATTAAAGGCGGCAGGCCGGATAGGGATGACATGCTCAACCTCCCGGGAAGAAAAAAATAATTACAGAGAAGAAGTATGCAATTCAATCAATTAAGCTCTCAGGATTTAGTAAAAATATATAAAAAGCGGACAGTGGTAAACAAGTCCACCATCTCCGTTAAACGGGGAGAGATAGTCGGGCTGCTGGGACCCAATGGTGCTGGAAAAACAACCACATTTTATATGATGGTTGGTATGGTTTCCCCAAACTCCGGTAAGATATTTTTAGATGATACAGAAATCACCAACGTGCCTATGTACAAACGGGCAAGAATGGGAGTCGGGTATCTTCCTCAGGAGGCATCTGTTTTCCGGACTATGTCTGTTGAAGACAATATCATGGCAGTTCTTGAAATAACGAAGCTTAACAAGCAGGAGCGTAAAGCCAAAATGGAGACTCTGATTGAAGAGTTAAACATCGGAAATATCAGAAAAAATCTTGGTTTTCAGCTCAGCGGCGGGGAAAGAAGAAGAACAGAAATTGCCCGCGCCCTGGCAACAGACCCTGCATTTATTCTTTTGGATGAGCCATTTGCCGGCGTTGACCCCATTGCAGTGGAAGATATCATGGGTATTGTAGCAGGCCTGAAAAACAGGGGAATAGGCGTGCTTATTACCGATCATAATGTGCATGAAACCCTCAGCATCGTGGATAAAGGGTACATACTTATCAGCGGTAAAATATTCAAATCCGGCAGGGCGGAAGAATTAGCTGAAGACGAAGAAGTAAGGCGGCTCTATCTTGGGGAGAAGTTTAAACTGGACCGGTATTAAACCTGCATTTGATCAGGCAGTTGAAAAGCCAGAAAGTGCCATTTTAGCTTAAAAACAGGCAAAATCCGCATCCATTTTCACACTTGAGGGGAATTCTGTATCTTAGAACCCAAATCTTTTAATCCTCCCGGTAGAGTTTCCATGGGAGGACCAATTCCCGAGCGGAGTATTTAACAATTTCTTAACATTGGGTTATAGAACCCGGATTGGTAAAGGACTCCCGATTGTGCATATTTAAAGTTCAAATTTTATTTTTATGAGACTGATAAAATATCTTCTTTTAACGGCCCCGCTGTTAATTTTTATTACAATTACGACCGTCAGAGAGATTAAACGAAAAGAGCTTGGCTCTGAAAGTAATCCGATAAAAATCTATTTTACCCCTTCCGTAGACTCCAAAAAAATCACCTCCAATGCCAGAACACTTATAGAATTCCTGGAAAAAGAAACCGGTTATTTTTATACAACCGCTGTGCCTTCCAGTTTTGTTGCTGTGGTTGAGGCATTTGGCAGTAAGAAGGCGGACATTGCTTCCATAAACACTTTTTCCTACCTGATGGCTAATGAGCGCTACGGTGCAGAGGCGATGCTGAGGATTGTCAGAGATAATGGGGAAACCTCTTACCGGGGGCAAATTGTGGTCAGGACTGATTCCGGGATTGACTCCATACAACAGCTTGACGGTAAAACAATTGCGTACACTGATGCCGCCTCCACTTCGGGTTATATCCTGCCAAAAGCCCTTTTGGAAAAGAACGGTATAAAACCATCCGAATCTGTATTTGCCATTAAACATGACAACGTTATCACCATGGTGTACCAAAAGCAGGTGGATGCAGGTGCAACATATTACGCACCGCCGGACCCGCACACAGGCGCTATTCTTGATGCACGGATGAGAGTGCTGACGCAGTTTCCGGATGTGGCGGATAAAGTGAAGATAATTGCACTAACGGACGATATACCCAATGATCCGGTTGTCTGCCGGAAGGATTTACCGGAGGAAATGAAAGTTGCCGTTAAAAATGCCCTGTTGAAATTTGTTTCCACACCGGAAGGGCAGCAGGCACTGTACGATATATATGACGTGAGAGGATATATTGATACAAAGGATTCCGATTATGATGTTCTCAGGAACATGTTAAAAGGGATGGGGATAAGTCTTTCAGGATTGGTGAAAAAATGATATTAAGAGTAGAAAATCTTCATAAAATTTACGATAACGGAACTCACGCCTTAAAGGGAATCAACCTGGAAGTTCATGAGGGAGAATTTTTAGTGATTATCGGACTCAGCGGTTCTGGCAAGTCCACACTTTTACGCTGCTTCAACAGATTGGTGGATCCTACTTCAGGCAAAATTGAATTCCTTGGTAAAGATATTACTCACGCCCGCCGCGCTGAACTTCGTGAAGTAAAAAAGCAGATTGGCATGGTATTTCAGCAGTTTAATCTTATCAGGCGACGGTCTGTTTTAACAAACGTTATTACAGGCAAATTGGGCTCACTTTCTACGTGGGATTCTCTGCTGGAAAGGTTTTCACCTGAACTTATACAGGAAGCGCTGAATAATCTGGAAACGGTAGGCATTTCTGAAAAAGCATATATCCGTGCGGATGCACTTTCCGGGGGACAGCAGCAGCGTGTTGCAATCGCCCGCAGTCTGATGCAGAAGCCGAAGTTATTACTGGCGGATGAACCTGTTGCTTCTCTTGATCCTGCTACCTCAAACTCCATCATGCAGTATTTTGAAAAAGTGAATAAGGAACTTGGAACCACGGTGGTTTGCAATCTTCATTTTTTAAGTCTTGTCAGAAGATATGCCTCACGTGTGATTGCACTTAAAGCAGGTGAAATAATATACGAAGGTCTGCCGGCTGATATTGACGAAAATTGGTTTAAGACTATCTACGGGGAGGAAGCTGAGGAGGTGGAAATCAGATGAGTGCATATGTTTCCCCTCATGATATCATTGATGCTAAAAAACTAAAAGAGCAGAGAGCGAATTTAGTAAAAGCCATTCTGCTGGATATCTTTTTTGTCTTTTACAGCATTATCACTGTTCAACGTGCTATATACTATAAATTTGTTTTAGACTTAAAAGAACTCCCGTTTGCCTGGAGCAATATCCTGATGTTGTTTGTCATCAGCTGCGTCATCGGCACTTTGTGGGCAATGAGCAGGACTTCGCTGTCAGCTAAGCTGTTTGGTGTGGAAAAGGATTCAAAAATCACCCGGCTTACAACTGAATTGTTCGGCTGGTTCCTCTTTAATATCACCTTTATTGCCGGCTGGATTATTACCAAAATATCCATCATGGATTTATTTTCACCGGATGGATTAGAAGGGGCGCAGAGGATATTTGGTTCTCTGTTTACGCCGGAGTTTAACATTTTTGATGATGCACTCTTTGCCATCATTGAAACTATATATATAGCTCTGGTAGCCACACTTATCTCAATTCCTCCGACACTTCTGCTGAGCTTTGTAACAGCAAGAAACCTGATGAAGGATTCTAAAAGAACTTTTTTCCTTTATTATGTTTTACGCGTGGTTTTAAATTTCGTCAGATCTATTGAGCCGCTTATCTGGGCAATTATCTTTTCCGTATGGGTGGGAATAGGTCCTTATGCAGGTATGATAGCACTTTTAATTCACACCATTGCCTCAAATGCAAAACTGTACTCCGAGGCAATAGAGGGAATTGATGACGGCCCTGTTGAAGCAATAGCAGCAACCGGTGCCAATAAGTTTCAGATTGTATGGTATGCAGTAGTGCCGCAGATCGTATTGCCGTTTTTATCATTCACTATATACAGGTGGGATATCAACGTAAGAATGGCGACCATTATCGGTTTGGTTGGCGGCGGCGGTATCGGTACCATGCTTATGCAGTATCAGGGGCTTGCGTTATGGAAAGAAGTGGGGCTGATAGTTATTATGATAGCAATTGTAGTCTGGGTAATGGATTATATAAGTGCAAAAATTCGTGAATCAATAAAATGAGGAATTCAATGTACAACAGGATGATATTTACAGTTCTCTTATTCCTTTCAGCCATGGTTATTTTTCAGGGCTGCAAAAAGAAGGATCAAGTTGAAAAGCATGTGATAAGCATTAAAGGTTCCGATACCATGGTGAACCTTGCGCAGAAATGGGCGGAAAATTTTATGGCAGCTAATCCTACAGCTTCCATTCAGGTAACAGGTGGCGGCTCCGGAACAGGGGTTGCAGCACTCCTTAACGGTACAACGGATATTGCAGCAAGCAGCAGAGAACTTAAACCAAAAGAAATTGATCTTGCTAAATCTAAAAATATAGATTATCAGGAATTCAGAGTTGCCTTAGATGGTATTGCAGTAATCGTTCACCCTTCCAATCCCGTTGAGTATATTACAATGGAGCAGGCAAGAGATATCTTCAGCGGAAAGATTACCAACTATAAAGATGTGAAAGGTGCAGATCAATGAATAACATT
>CAYYJL010000189.1:0-5899 GCA_964472245.1 uncultured Ignavibacteriaceae bacterium
CAGACTATATCCACAATATTTATAGAAGACCTGCTGCAGGTAAAGGATGTATTGCGGAGTAATTTATTAGGGACTCATGTATTCAGTGCCCTGCTCGGTTATTCAGGCATTACCATATCCGCCGTGTACGGATTCTTATACCTGACATTGTATAAAGACCTAAAAGTTAATAAATACGGATTACTGTTTGAACGGCTGCCGAATCTGGAACTGCTGGAGAAGCTGAGTTTTTATGCTGCCATTATAGGATTTTTACTGCTGACAGCAGCAATGACAATTGGAATTATCTGGCTGCCAAAGGCATTTCCTGATTTTTCATTTTATGACCCGAAGCTGATAGCAACATCACTGGTGTGGCTGATGTACGGTGCGGGTATAGTCTCCAAGATTACGGGTAAATGGCAGGGCAAAAAAGTTGTTATCACTTCCATTGTTGGATTTGTGCTTGCTATCTGTTCCACCATACTGACCAATTTTATTTCCAAAAGCTTCCACTCCTTTTACTGATACGATGATATATATTGAGAATTTGAAATATAACGGGCACAGATGGATATATTAGCAGTTTCCGTTAATCACAAGACAGCACCTGTTGAGCTGAGAGAGGCACTGCATCTTTCCCAGGATGAAATAAAAGCATATCTGGGCGAGCTGAAAGGGAATCTGTTCAGCGAAGGGTTTATTATTTCCACCTGCAACAGAACCGAGATATACGGCATTCCGGCTGCGGGCGGGATAAACTATACTCATCTTGAGGATTTTTTAGTTGCCAAAAAACCGGTTGGTAATATCACCGATGATCATTTCCAGAAATTCTTCAGCTGTTCCGCATTGCATCATTTGTTTAAGGTGGCGGCGGGTATAGATTCCTTGCTGGTAGGCGATAATCAGATACTCGGCCAGGTAAAGGAATCCTTTCAGATTGCAGAGGAACAGCAGACAGCCGGATTCCTGATGAAGCGTGTTTTTGATTCAGCCGCCCGCGTTGGAAAAAGAGTTAAAACCGAAACGACAATCAGTGACGGGGCAATAACAGTAAGCTATGCTGCTATTCAGCTGATAGAAAAGATTTTCTCTAATTTCAGTAAAAAATCTGCATTGGTTATTGGAACCGGTGAAACGGGTGAGCTTGCAGCAAAACATCTGCGGGACAAAGGCATTGGTAAATTAGTTTTAACAAACAGGACAATTGAAAAAGCAAATAAGGTTGCAGAATCCCTGCATGGACGGGTGATTCCTTATGCAGATTATAAAGAGTACCTGCACGAGTTTGATATAATAGTATCAGCCACTTCCTCCCCGGAAATGCTTATCAGCAATGACGATGTAAAAAAGGCGATGAAAAAGCGGGGGCAGTCTGCAGTAGTATATATGGATATTGCGGTTCCGCGGGATATATCACCGGAAATCAAGAAGATTGATAATGTATTTTACTATGATATTGATTCGTTAAACATTATCGTTGATCAGAATCTAAAAAAGCGGCGTGACGAAATCCCCAAGGCACAGCAGATAATCATGGAGGAGCTGGTTTCGTTTTACAGCTGGTTTAATTCCCTGGAAATTGCGCCGACAATAAAATCCCTGAGGGATCATTTTGAGGATATACGGGCTGATGAGGTGCGGAATCAAATCAATAAATTTTCTGAAGAAGACCGGGAAAAGCTGGAGATTTTAACAAAACGGATTATCAACAAGATTCTGCATCAGCCGAGTGTGCAATTACGTAAAGCAGCCGAGCAGGGAGTAAGCTCCCCGGAAGCAATGGCAAAAATTGCGCTGGTGCGTGATTTGTTCGGTATAGAAAACAGTGAGAAAAAGTAATTCATGAAAGACAGTATATATTCATTGACCATGAGGAATAATTGAGCAAAAGAGTGGTAATAATCGGCGGGGGAATATCCGGGCTGGCTGCCGCATATTGGCTTATGAAGGAACACGTTGATGTATATGTATTGGAAAAAGCCGGTCAGGCGGGGGGCTCCATGGACACGCAGACAGAAAATGATTTTTTATTTGACCGCGGACCCAACAGCGGATTGGATATAACTCCGTTTTTGGGTGAGATGGTTAAAGGGCTGGAGCTGGATGATGAACTTATCTATGCGGACAGTATTGGCAACAAGCGGTATATATTGAGAAATAATCAGCTTCATGCGCTGCCGATGTCACCTCTGGCTCTGATAAAAAGCAGATTATTCAGCACCGCGGGCAAGCTCCGTTTGCTTAAGGAGCCGTTTGTCGGCAGATCAGAGGAGGGTTATTATCAGAGTGTGGCTCAGTTTGTGCAAAGACGGCTAGGGCAGGAGTTTTTAGATTATGCCATCAACCCCTTTATATCCGGTGTGTACGCCGGACGGCCGGAGGATCTTTCTGTTAAGTCAGCATTCCCGAAATTATATGAGCTGGAAGAAACCTACGGCGGTTTGATTATGGGCACCATCCGTTCCATGCGGAAGCGGAAAAAGAGCAAGGAAACTTCCAAACAGTCAGCAAAAATGTTTTCTTTCCGGAATGGAATGCAGACACTGCCGAAAGCTATTGCTAAGAAATTAAAAGACAGGTTTATTCCGCTTGCGGATGTTCAGGAGATAGTAAAAGAAAATAATAAATATATCCTGCACTACAACAATGCCGGAACAATGAAAACCCTAGAAGCTGATATTGTTCTTTCCACAGCACCGGCATATATAGCAGCAGAGTTGTTTAATAAATTTGACTCAAAGCTGACAAATCATCTCAATGATATATATTACCCACCGGTGATGGTTATTTATACAGCTTTCAAAACTGCGGATATTAAACAATCATTAGACGGGTTTGGATTTTTAATACCGGAAAAAGAGAAAAAGAATTTTCTCGGCTCAATCTGGAGCAGTATCCTGTTTCCCAACCGGACAGCTGAAGGAACGGCATCGTTCACCATATTTACAGGGGGTGCAAGGCAGACTGGTATTGCTGCTGAGGATAAAGAGAAAGTGGTAAACAGAACTCTGCGGGAATTTAAGGAGATTATGGGTATTGACGAGCTGACAGACCCGGTGCATTTATCTCACCGTTACTGGGCAAAGGCAATACCGCAGTACAGGGTCGGATATATAGAGCATGAAAAATATTTTGCGGAATTCGAAAAGAAATTCCCGGAATTACTCATCGGGGGAAACTACCGCGGCGGTATATCTGTTGGAGATTGTTTGAAGAACTCCAAACCGACTGCAGAAAAAATAATGAAACTAATAAATCAGTAAAGAGAGCTTATGTCACAATTACCGATAAAAAGATTCCGGCGGCTTCGTTATAATCCGCTGGTGAGAGATTTAGTGCGTGAAACCACACTTACCAAAAATGATTTCATCTACCCCTTATTTGTTGTACCGGGCGAGAAGGTGAAGAATCCGGTTAAATCCATGCCCGGAGTATATCAGCTTTCTGTTGATATGGCTGTTAAGGAATGTGAAGAAATTGCAAAACTCGGGTTGAAAGCTGTTATTTTATTCGGCATACCGGAACATAAAGATGAAGTTGGTTCCGGTGCATATGACGATAACGGCATTATACAGAGAGCTATCCGTGCCATTAAAAAAGATGTGCCGGGCATATTGATTATTACAGATGTCTGCCTCTGTGAATATACATCCCACGGACACTGCGGCGTGCTGGACGGCGAAGAGATTGTTAATGATGCAACGGTAAGTCTTCTTTCTAAAGAGGCGGTTTCTCATGCTGATGCCGGAGCAGATATGATCGCCCCGTCAGACATGATGGACGGGCGTATATATGCTATCAGAAAAGCACTGGATTACAAAGGGCACACCAAAATACCGATTATGAGTTATGCTGCCAAGTATGCATCGGGTTATTACGGTCCGTTCCGTGATGCAGCAGAATCCACACCTGCATTTGGTGACCGCCGTTCACATCAGATGGATATCGGTAATGCAGCCGAAGCTTTGAGAGAAGTGGAAGCGGATATTGAAGAGAATGCAGATATCGTCATGGTAAAACCGGCAGGACCGTATCTGGATATCATTGCAAAAGTAAAAGAGAAGTTTAATATGCCAACCGCTGCGTATCAGGTAAGCGGTGAATACGCGATGATAAAAGCAGCAGGCATGAATGGCTGGATTGATGAAGAACGTGTCATGATGGAATCTCTCACGGCAATCAAGAGAGCCGGTGCAGATATGATGCTTACATACTTTGCAAAGGATGCTGCAAAGCTGCTGTAAAAGCAGTTTTAAGAATTTTCCGCTTTAGGCAGGGTGACGGTAAAGGTGGTGCCTTCACCCAGCTTACTTTGTACGGCAAAAGTTCCGTTCAGTTTTTCTATCATCTCCCGTATCATCACAAGTCCAAAGCCGCTGCCTTTTTCCCCTTTTGTGCCACTGCTTGTATAGGTACTATTCTGAACAAAGAGTTTATTTAATACTTCCTCACTCATCCCGATGCCGGTATCTTCCACTTTGAGTATTACTTTGCCGGATGCATTTACTGCGGAAACAGTAACTGATCCTCCAGAGGGAGTGAATTTTACTGCATTGCTGACCAGATTGCGGACAATGGTTTCGGTCATCCCCTTGTCTGCAAAAACAAAACATTTATCATCAATTTGTTTATTCAGACGGACTGATTTTGTCTCGGCAGGTGTTGTATATATATCCAATGCGCCGGTTATGGTTTGACCGAGGTCTACAGTTACTGCATTAACCGTAATTTTATCGGTTTGGAGCAGAATCCACTTTAACAGATTATTAACCAGTTCAAACTGCAGATTAAGGGATTTAGCCAGTTTAGAAATAAAGTTTTTCCTTTCCTCATCGGTGAGCGATTCGTATTCATTTTCCAGTATTTCTGAAATACCGAGAATAGATGTATACGGGCTTCTGAGATCATGAGCAAGCAGGGAAAGCAGCCGCTCCTTAGACTGATTGCTCTGCAGAAGTTTAGCGGAATACTCTTTTAGCATTTCTGATTTCTGCCTGCCTGCAATAGCAAGCGCCACCTGACCTGCTACAAAAGCGAATACTTTTTCTTCAAATGGCCCGATGGCATTTTCATCATGATAATCCTGAGTAACCATGAGACCTATAGTTTCATCATCAACTTTAAGCGGAACGCCAAGCCACACTTTAGAATCAGTACCGAATACCTGCACTTCGCCGGAATCAATCATTTTCTTTTTTTGTTCCCCGCGGAAAAGCAGGGGTTTGCCGGATTTTATAACTTTTGAGGAAAGACTATTGCCAATCTGTTGATCGGGGAAAACAGAATCAAACTCATCCACAAAATAGGGGAAACTTATGATGCCGGTGTTTTTATTGTATAATGCCAGATAAAAATTCTTTGCATTAATAATATCTGCCAGAATTTCATGAATCTTTATATATAGTTCATCAATTGAAAAATCCGAAGCAATAAGTTCTGTTATTAAGTTATAGGCATCCTGCAGTTTTTCATTGGAAGTTCTGTACGATATATCCTGTAGTGTTCCATATACAATAGATTTTTTATTTGCCCTGTACACGATTTTTCTGATTACCGCCTCCACCCAAACAACCCGTCCGTCATTTTGGATTGATCTGTAGGTGAGCAGGTCAGAGACTTCATTAAATTTACCGCGCTTGATATCATTACGGATACGCCTGTAATCATCGGGATGCACAAGTGTGTATAAGAAGTCAAATCCTTTACCATGACGGGGGACTTTCTTTCCGAAGAGAGTGGAAACAGATTCTGACATAACATAGGTGCGGGTTTCAAGGTCCACCTGCCAACTGCCAATTTTACCAATAGAATGAGCTTCCATGAGTTCATCCTCGCGTTGTTTGAGTTCCTCTTCATATTTCAGAATCCAGCTGATATCGCGCGCGGAAGCAACTATATATTGCTTGTCTTCCAT
>CAYYJL010000190.1:0-5888 GCA_964472245.1 uncultured Ignavibacteriaceae bacterium
AAAGTGAAATTTCTTAAAATACAAAAAAAATCTTAATTGACTAATCATCAGAAATATACTTTTTGAATTCATCTTCAGTAAGAACTGTTACCCCGAGTTCCTTTGCCTTGGTAAGTTTGGAACCCGCACTTTCACCGGCAATCAGATAATCGGTTTTTTTGCTTACACTGGAGCTTACTTTGCCTCCGGCTTTTTCTATCAGAGCACCTGCCTCATCCCGTGTATATAAAGATAAGGAACCGGTGAGCACAAAAGATTTTCCGGCAAAAAATTGTTTCTCCCGTACTTCTTTTTTCCCTTCCAGGTTCAGCCCGGCTTTTTTCAGTTCTGCTACAAGATGTATGTTATGTTTTTCTTTGAAAAAATTTATGACGCTGCGGCTGATACTTCCTCCTATTTCATGAACGGATGAAATTTCCTCAGCGGTTGCTTTTTGCAGTGCTTCTATGGAGCCGAAGTGGTCAGCCAGTTTTTTTGCTGCACCTGCACCCACATACCGGATGCCGATGGCAAACAGTACTTTATGAAACGGAACTTCTTTCGATTTTTCAATCGCAGCCAATAGATTATCCACGCTCTTTTCACCAAACCTCTCCAGTGAAGTTAAATCTTCTCTGCGGTTTTTCAGATGATATATATCAGCGGGTGTTTTGATGAAACCTTTGTCAACAAAAATGTCAATAAGAGATTCACCCAATCCTTCAATATCCATGGCAGTGCGTGAAGCAAAATGTTCTAATTTTCCTTTAATCTGTGCAGGGCATTCCCCGTTTTCACAGTAATAGGTAACTTCTTCTTCCGGCTTAAATAATCCCGCACCGCATTCGGGACATTTGGTTGGAACTGCCGTTTCCTTACCACGCCTTTTACCGGGGACGTTAACAACTTCCACGATTTTTGGAATTACATCTCCCCCCTTTTCAATAATAACCATATCCCCTTCCCGTATATCTTTTCTTCTGATTTCATCCATATTATGCAGTGTTGCACGGCTGATGGTTGAACCAGCCAGAAATACCGGTTCAAGGTCTGCAACAGGGGTCATTGCACCTGTTCTGCCTACCTGCCACAATATTTTTTTTAGGAGGGTTTTTTCCTGTTTTGGTTTAAATTTATAAGCAACTGCCCAGCGGGGGGATTTGGCTATACTGCCCAATACTCTCTGCTGCTGAATCGAATTCACCTTAATAACCGCACCATCTATTTCATACGGAAGCGATTCCCGGCTGCTTTCAAATTTTCTGCAAACCTTAATTACTTCTTCTATACCTTTGCATTTTTTTGCTGCATCATTTACACGGAATCCCATTTTCTTAAGTAGGTCTAACCCCTCCTCGTGCGTTTTAATGGAGGTATCTTTGGTCAGCAGATAATAAACAAATATCTTAAGCGGTCTGCCTGCAACAATCTGCGGGTCCTGCAGCTTTATTGTCCCGGCTGAAAAATTTCTTGGATTGGCAAACACCTTTTCCCCTTTGGCAGCACGGTCACGGTTGAGATTCATAAAATCACCAACCTCCATATATATCTCACCGCGGACATGAATTTCGTTCAAGTTATATCCTTTAACCGGATAGTTCCTTAGCTGCAAGGGAACGGAGCGTATGGTTCTAACATTATGGGTTACCTCTTCACCGGAGCTGCCATCTCCGCGTGTAATAGCATAATTTAAACGGCCTTCGGTATAACAGAGATTTATGCTTACACCGTCTATCTTATATTCCACTATATATTCAATTTCATTATCTGTTTCAAGCCCCTCTTTTACACGGCGGTCAAAATCACGCAGTTCATCCTCATCATAGGAATTAGCAAGACTCAGCATCGGGTATGCATGCTGTATCTCCTTAAAATCTTTGGTTAAGTCCTTGCCAACGCGGCGCGTGGGGGAGTCTGCGCTCTGCAGCTCAGGATTTTCAGCTTCCAGCTTTTCCAGTTCCTTAAGCAGCATATCATACTCATAATCACTGACGGTCGGTTGGGCAAGCACATAATACTGATAATCATACTGATTAAGTTTTTCCCTCAGCTGCTGAACTTTTTTTGCTGCAGACATACCGGCCATACTGCTTTTATTTTACTCCGTCTTTAGTGATAATAGCTTTATATACTCTCGCCCGCTTTTCCGGCAGGACTAATGGCTTATTATTCAGTTGCAGCATAACAGCATAGGAGTTGCCAAGATGTATATCAAAATCCCTGCCTGCTTTTACGCTGACCACACTTCCTTTAATAAGGGCAAACTCATTCGGCTTAACCGCATCGGAAACAATGCGGACCCATACACTATCCGTTGCAGCTATACGCAAGGTAAGACTATCTGATACTTCGCCAACCGGATCAACTGTTTCCTTTACAGGACTTTCATACCGCTTCCTGTTCTGCTCCAGCACCTCTTCAAACGGCCGCTCTTTAACAACCAGTTCCGGTTCACCTGAGCTGAACAGTATATAAAGCAGCACTGCAACAACAATAACAGCCAAAGCCCCGAAGAACAAAAATTTTCTTTTCTGCTGAACAAGTTTTTCATTTGAAAGAGAGGTGTTGCTAAATGACGGAATTTCCTGCGTACCTCCCGGAGTAAATGCACGAATTACCGTTGCATCATCTTCCTGCTCTTCTTCCCCTGAGGCACCCGCTTTTGCGGCATTAAACTGTTTATTCAGCAAATCAGGATTTAATTTCAGCAGTTTGGCATAATCTCTCAGGAATGCTTTAACATACACTTCACCAAGAAATGTAAAGTCCCCCTGCTCCATTTTTTCTAAAAAGCGCAGGTCAATCTTAATTCTGGAAGCTGCTTCCTCCCGGCTCATCTTTGCAGCCATCCTGGCTTCCTGCAGCTGTAATCCTATTTTTTCAAACATGCAATATTATATATATCTGATTTTTAGTTACTTGAATTTTTCCAACCGTGCTGCAAATGCTCCGTCTGTTTTGTGAACATGCGGAAGAGTCTGCACGCAGCCGTTTGCATCCACTGTTTCCTTTGGTACAAAACCATCTGCATTCACCAAGCGAAATTCCGGATGCGAGGAAAGAAAATTACGAACAATTTCAAAATTTTCCTCCGGTTCAATGGTACAGGTGCTGTACACAATCGAGCCCCCCTCCTTGATAAGAGTGGATGCTTTCTCCAAAAGACTGGTTTGCAGCTTATTGATATTATGAATATCAACAAGTTCCTTTTTCCATTTTATATCCGGCTTTTTGGAGAGTGTACCCAAACCGGTGCAGGGTGCGTCAACCAGGATTCGGTCAAACTTTTCATCATGATATTCATGTGCATCTATAGCCACCGTTTTTACATTGGTAACGCCAAGGCGCACGTTATTCTGCCGGAGCAGTTCCAACCGGCTTTCAAAAAAGTCTAAAGCAACAATTTCTCCGGTATTACCCATTAAATCTGCAAGATATGCTGCCTTGCCTCCCGGCGCAGCACACATATCCAATACGCGCATGTTGGGCTCAACACCCAATAATCTGCACGCCAGCCCCGCGCTTTCATCCTGAATGCCGAAGTATCCTTCCGTAAAATACTGCCAGCCGGATATGTTGGTAAGACTCTGTAATTTTAGAAACTCATCTAAAAACATTCCGCGGTTATACTTCAGGTTTACTGTATCCATTAAACGGATGAATTCTTCCTGGCTTACTTTCAGCTGATTAATGCGGAGCGTTAAATAAGGCCTCTCATTGTTGGCATTCATCAGCTGCTCGGCACCGTCACGGCCATACCGTGCAATCCATCTTTTAACTAACCAGGCCGGATGAGAATAATATGTGGAATAATAGCCGATGAGATTTGTTTCCGGGTCAGGATAACGCAGAGAGTTTTTGCTCCTGCCTATGTTGCGCAGTACTGCGTTAGTTATATCCGCCGGTTTCTGCCCCTGGAATTTCTTAATGAACTCCACTGCTTCATTAACGGCCGCATACTCCGGAATTTTATCCAGGAACATAATTTGATATAATGCAACACGGAGTGTATTTTTAAGAAGCGGCAGTGCCTTGCTGAACTGCCCTTTATAAAATCCGCTCAGTATCCAATCCAACCGTCCGGACCAGCGCACAACTCCATGAACCAATTCATATAAAAGAGCTTTATCAGGGCCGGAGATTTCCGCGTTCTTTAATTCATACTCAAGGAGCTTATCTAAATAAGCATCAGTTCTTTCAACCCGGTTGAGAATTTTAATAGCCGTACCCCGCACACCGTTAAACAACCCCGCTTGTTTTTCTTCGGCAGCTTCATCCGGTTCCTTTTGCATTATTACTGCAGATCCATGCATATCAACCTGTGCGTTTTAATAAGGATATCCCCGCTTTCTGCGTTCTTTCTGTGTAAGATCAAATACTTTTCTTACCAATTTTTCTTCCGTGTCAGCCATAATTTTATCACGGCGCAGCATAACGCGCTTAGCTGTTTCTAAACTGCGCTCTAAATCATATGTGGTCATTGCCTCACTGCCGCCCCAGGAAAATGAGGGTATATATTTGGGAGGGAAACCCGCGCCAAATAAATTGCAGGAAAAGCCCACTACCGTACCTGTATTAAACATCGTATTAATAGCAGTTTTTGAGTGATCCCCCATGATAACACCAAGAAACTGCTGGCCGGAATTCACTATCTCACCGTTAACATAAACTTTAACACTGCCGTAATTATTCTTTAAATCGCTGCAGTTGGTATCCGCGCCAAGATTAACCCAGCTTCCCAGATATGCATGACCAAGAAATCCGCTGTGCTGTTTGTTTGTATATGAGTGTACGATGGAGTGCTCAAGTTCCCCGCCAATCTTACATACTTTTCCGATGCTGACATTTTCATATATACGGGAACAGCTTTTCACCTGGCTGTTTTCCCCTACGTAAACAGGACCTTCTAAAACCGCATTGGGAAAAATTCTGGCATTTTTATCAATAACAATCGGTCCGTTGGAAGCATCCAGCACCACACCCGGCTTAACTTCTGCCCCTTCAGCTATATATATATTATCCTTTTCTATCAGGTGCACGCCGGGGTACACCTTGCCCCGTACCATATCCATGCCTGCTTTGCGGTCCTGTTCCATGATATAATTCTGGTCATGCAGCAGTTCCGTACCGTTAAACTTTATCAGATCCCAGCAATAATCAACAAAGCTGATCTCTGTTTGTTCAACGGGAAGCCCGTCAAAATTTGCAAGGGAAAGCAGATCGGTAATGTGCAGTTTTATTTCCTTCAACTTATTCCCGGAAACCATTGCAGCTGCAATCTGGTCACCGCTCATGTAGAGTTTATTGGAAGTATCTTTTATAGGAATCAGTTCAGCAAGATTATGCGGGGCGAGAATTCTGCCGTTCACAAACAGGCAGTGGTCATCCTCTATGGAGTTTACCGTAATATCAGGATATTTATTTTTCAGGAACTGATCCAGATAAGGCCTGGTGTGCATGGAAACGCGGACACCGGGGTAAGCCCTGGCAATTTTTTCCCGCAGCATATTCATACCGCATACCAGGTCATAGGCAGGGCGGCTGTAAATCAGCGGCTCTAAACGGTCGTAATAGATATCTTCAAAAATGCATATTTCCATCGGGATTACTTCCGGTTTCTGTATAAATAAAAAAAGCCATCCCCTTTTGCGGGACAGCTTTTATTTCAAGGGGTGTAAAAGCCGGTTATTTGCCGGTTTTTGCGTATTTCTTGTTAAATTTCTCAACTCTTCCGGCAGCATCAAGTAATTTCTGCTTTCCGGTGAAAAACGGATGAGAACCGCTGGAAATTTCAAGGCGTACTAACGGATAGGTTTTTCCGTCTTTCCACTTAATATCTTCAGTGGCTTTTATTGTTGATTTTGTAAGGATTTCAAAATCACAGGAAAAATCCTTAAATTCCACCGGAC
>CAYYJL010000191.1:0-5887 GCA_964472245.1 uncultured Ignavibacteriaceae bacterium
ATAATCCTGTAAATCCTGATTCAGAATTTTCTGTTAAGATCCGTATCAACACCCTCCCCGTTATCTTCCCCTTTAATATCTTCGAAATATAATCATCCACATCCTTTAACGGAATCTCCTTCACCATCATATCAGGGACATCCATTCTCCACACCGATGCCAGATTCCCCCATATGGCTTTCCTCAGCTGATACGGAGTTTCAGCAGAATTCACACCCAGCAGATTAACCCCCCGGATAATAAACGGAAACACTGTTAACGGCAGCTCTGCTGAATTTGCCAGTCCGCATGAAGCAACATTGCCGTGCGGGGCTGTGGATCGTATCACTGTAGACAGTATATCTCCCCCCACCTTATCAACAGCATGTGCCCAGCGTTCACTCAGCAATCCCTTTTTGCTTTCATCCTTAAGCGTATCGGAATCCAGTATCTCTGAAGCACCAATCGCCTGCAGATACTCATCCCTGCTTTTTCTTGATGCCGCAATTACCTCAAACCCAAGATGATCCAACAAGCGCACTGCAAGGGAGCCCACTCCCCCCGTAGCTCCGGTAACTAAAACCTTCCCCTTATCTGATGTCATGCCATTGTGCAATAAATGATGTACAGCCAGCGCTGCTGTAAATCCCGCAGTACCCAATATCATTGCCCGCCGGATTGATAGTCCAAACGGAACGGGTACCACCCACCCCGCCGGAACCCGTATATACTCCCCGAATCCGCCGTGTGTGTTCATCCCTAAATCGTAACCGGTAACCAGCACTTCCTGTCCGGTGGTAATTTCCTTCACGCTGCTTTCTGCCACCACTCCGGCAGCATCAATACCCGGGGTAAACGGATATTTCCTGGTAACCCCCTTATTCCCCGTTGCCGAAAGTGCATCCTTATAGTTTAGTGAGGAATACTTTACCTTTATCAACACATCTCCCGGCGGCAGTGCGTCTGTGTTCGTTTCAATAATTTTTCTGCTGAATGAGCCGCTGCTGCTTTCGGTTACCTGCATCGCTTTGAACAAGGTCATATCTTTTCCAATTCCGGTTAAATTCGTCTGTATTTACTTTCTAAAAATAACCCTTACCTGCCGGAATTCACAACCTCAAACTATATTTGATTTACTCCCTTTTCCCTCCCCTGTGTTTCGTGTTCCAAACCTTATTAAAACTCATAAATCTTTCATAATTTAAGGAATGCACTCACAAAATTTTGCTGGAGTCCCTGCTTTATTATGATATCTCCTGTCCCGGCAGCCGAACTTGAATTTGGTGTTACCTGTAATGTCCATTGATACTCAAATATTGGAAACTCTCCCTTTTCTGAAGGAGCTGCCCCCGGCCGCGCTTTCTGACTTCGGGAACCTGATGATTACTAAAGATTTTGAGCAGGGTGTTTCCATTTATTCGGAAGGTGACCGCTGCATATATATGGCATTTGTGCTCAGCGGCAGTGTGCGGATTTACAAGTCATCAGAAGGTGCAAGAGAAATTACCCTGTACCGTATCGGTCCGGGTCAAAGCTGCATCCTTACCACCTCCTGCCTGCTGAGTGACCGTCGCTTTTCTGCCAAGTCCATAACTGAAGAGGATTCAACTATTGTTCTGATTCCCTCCGAAATTTTTCTTGATTGGTTTAACAGATATGACGCATGGCGGCAGTATGTATTTGATTTGCTTTCTTCGCGGTTGAATGAAGTAATTGACGTGGTGGAAGAAGTTGTTTTCAGGCGGCTGGATTCCCGCATTGCAGATTATCTTTATAACAAATACCTTCCGGATAACCTTTCCCTTAAAATAACTCATGCAGAAATTGCTTCCGAACTCGGTACCTCCCGCGAAGTAGTCAGCCGCATCCTGAAAGATTTTGAACGGCTCGGGCTGCTCACTCAGCACAGAGGTATTATCTCCCTGCTTAAACCGGATATGCTCAACAAGGATTTCGCTTGATATATAAATCCATACCGCTTAGAATTCTCTTTTTCCTGCTGTATACT
Source organism: uncultured Ignavibacteriaceae bacterium (assembly GCA_964472245.1). Taxonomy (GTDB): domain Bacteria; phylum Bacteroidota; class Ignavibacteria; order Ignavibacteriales; family Ignavibacteriaceae; genus H2-BAC3. The sequence goes on from CAYYJL010000191.1 coordinate 1,988, forward strand.
GTTTCTCTCTCTCCGCAAACCCAGCATCTTTTCCCTTCTGCATCACAGCGATATTCTATCCGCGTTTGGTCGGAAGAGACTTTTAATCCGGGCGGCACCATGGGAAAAATTGTTCAGGATGACCGTGGTTTCCTCTGGCTGGCAAGCAATAACGGCCTTTTCCGTTTTGACGGCTTCCGCTTTTTTCAATATACGCTTGATAACACCCCCGCCATCCGCTCCTCTCTTATCAGCGATATGTTCCGCAGTGCAAATGGAACTATATATTTTTCCAATTCAGCCGGTGGATTATTATATATCAATCCGGAGTCTTCCGGCGATGAACTCATCAATGCAAACCTGCCTGCCGGATTACTCAACTTTATCACCGGAGATAACTCCGGAACTATTTGGGGCAATGTGCCGGCAAAAGGTATATACAAACTCACTGCTAAGGAAAGAAAGTTTTTCGATAACAGTAAGTATCTCCCTGATAACCGCGTCTCCGCTGTGCAATGGGTACAAGGCCAGGGGCTGTGGGTCGGGTTGCGCAATTCTTCCATATTACGGTTTGATGAAAATAAAAACCATACTGTATATACACTGCCCCGCGGAATCCCTGCAGTGTTTGAGCTTGTACACAAAAATGAACTGCTCATCGGTTCATCAGCCGGTTTATACCGGCTCTCCGGCAAGGAACTGAACAGAATGTCCATCAAAAACCTTCCCGATGATATCAACATATCAGCAATCGAGCAGGATAACAATAAAAACATCTGGCTGGGTACCAGAAACTACGGCATCTTTATTTTGCATCCGGGCGGCAATATTACCCATCTCTCCGATAAAAACGGTCTTTCCGGTACAAATGTTACTTCACTCTGTTTTTCCAAAGAAAAAATCATGTGGGCTGCATTGGCGCAGGGAGGCATTAATGCAATTGAGGAAGCACATATATCCGTATATACAGCTCCTGATGAACTCCCTCATGCAAACGTACGCTGCGTGTATGCAGAATCACCTTCCTCGCTTTGGGTGGGCACCGATTCCGGAGTTGTTCATTTTACTCCTTCGGGTAAAACCTTTATTCTTCCCGGCAGCGGTTTCCCCCGCGCACCTGTTTACACTATTCTCAGGGGTAGCGGAAGCAGAATGTATTTTGGTACCCGCGCCGGACTGGTCATTATGGATGCCGGCAGAGTAAGTAAGGTACTCTCAGAAAAAAGCGGTATCAATTCCGATTTTATACGCATACTGTATAAAGACAGAGACGGTTCCATTTGGGTTGGCACAAACGGCGGCGGCATATCCGTCCTGAAAGGAGATTCTCTCCGTCATATTACTTCGGAAAACGGATTAACCGATAATTTTATATCCTCTATACTCCGTACTAAACAAGGGGATATGTGGGTTGCCACTTCGGGAGGCGGTATAACTATTTTCCGGAAGAATGGAACCATTGATACACTTAATGCGCGTAACGGACTCAAGGTTAACACCGTTGTTTCTTTGTTTGAAGATTTTGACGGAGCCGTTTGGCTCACTTCAAACGGGGGAGGCATTGTCCGTTCTTATAATGACTCACTTTTCTCTTTTACCACCAACACCGGTTTGCCGGATAACCGAGTCTTTAAACTTGTAAAGGACAGAAACAACAGATATTGGTTTTCCACCCGGAGCGGAATTTTTTCTTTCCGCTATGAAGAAGCAATGCTGGTTATCAGCGGCAGAAAGAAAATTTTGGGCGTTTCCCGTTACGGCAAAAATGACGGATTGCTCAGCGAGCGCTGCAACGGGCTTACGAATCAATCCGGCATGTTAAGCGCCGAAGGTGATGTAGTCTTTTCCACAACGGATGGTATTGCAGTCATTCCGGAAGACCTGCCGGAAACAGACAAAACGGATATTCCGGTATATATATATCGTGTAACGGTTGATGATTCCCTCCAAAACGCTTCTTCTGCTGTTGTGGTTCCCGCGGGGTCCGATAAAATTTCCCTTTATTACTCCGGACTCGCACTTAGAAACACGGAGCGCATTAAGTTCATATACCGCATGGAAGGCCTGCAACAAAATTGGCATGACCTTACGCCGGGAGAGCCGGTAGTCTTTAACAATATGCCCCCGGGTAAATATGTTTTCCACATCTCCACCCGTAACGGAGAAGGTGAGTATTCCACACTCCGTGCTTCGCTCCCCGTGGTTGTGAATCCGTATATATATCAAACAATATGGTTCCGCACTTTTGTCATACTGCTTCTTGTTGCTGCCATATTCTTTGGTGTCCGCTTTTTGCTCAACCGCCGATACAGGGAAGACCTGCAAAGAATGGAAGCCCGTCATGCCCTGGAAAAGGAACGGATGCGTATTTCCAAGGATATGCACGATGAACTTGGTGCCTCACTCACCAAACTTTCCCTGCTTTCTGAAATTGCCGCTAAAAAATCCGGCCCCGGTACTAAAGTTGTTCCTGAGCTGGAAAAAATTGCTGCCACCGCAAGGGAAATGTCCTCAACCATGGATGAAATTGTCTGGGCTATTAATCCCCGCAATGATACACTTGAAAATCTCATCGGATATATACTCCGGTTTACTGAGGAACTTATTTCTTTCACTTCAATAGATTTAAGCATGAATATACCTGCGGAAATTCCGGACCGGCTCCTCCCCGCAGATATCAGGCATAATCTTTTTCTCACAACAAAAGAGGCATTGAACAACGCTGTTAAATATTCCTGCGCAGAAAAAATTGTTTTAAGGATACATCTTGAGCCCGATTACATAGAAATTATTGTACGGGATAACGGCAAAGGTTTTGATGTAGAATCCGCAGGTGACAGCTCCCGCAACGGCTTGCGGAATATGAAACGGCGGATTGAAGAAATCCACGGTACTTTTGCAATAACATCGGAACCGCAATCCGGCACTGAAGTGGCAGTCCGTGTACAGCTTTCATCCTAAACTCACACTATTGTGTGATGAATTACAGCCAATTTGTTTCTAAGTTTGTTTAACGAATTTTAGGATATAAATTGATAAAAGTTGCAATTGTTGAAGATATCAGAGAGATACGTGAAAGTCTCGCTCTTATTATAAACGATGCCGATGGTTTTGAAACATCAGGTATTTACGCAACTGCAGAAGAAGCAATTGAAAAGCTCCCTTCTACCCCTCCAAATGTTATTTTAATGGATATCAATCTCCCGTTAAAAAGCGGCATTGAGTGTACACTCATCCTGAAACCACTGCTCCCGGCAACCCAGATTATCATGCTCACTATGTATGATGACAATGATACCGTCTTTGAAGCCCTCAGCGCCGGTGCAACTGGGTACCTCCTAAAGAGAACACCTGCCCCCAAAATCCTTGAAGCCATTCAGGAAGTTCATGCCGGCGGTTCACCTATGTCCATGCAGATTGCACGGCTGGTGGTTAAGTCATTTTCCGTTAAAAAGAAAGAAAATGAACTGCGGGAAAAACTCAGCGTCCGTGAGCGGGAAATCCTGGACTATCTTTCCCGCGGCAAACGGTATAAAGAAATTGCTGATGAGCTCTTCATCAGTGTGGAAACAGTCCGCTCCCACTGCCGGAAAATCTACGAAAAACTGCAGGTACACTCCGCCCGCGAGGCAATTCATAAGTACCTGGAACGGTAATACTTATCCCTTTCCCCCAATAAAACTTTCCTTTAGGTGATAATGTCACCGAGTCCCTGCCCGGTTTCTGGTTACCTTTACATATCACAAAACAATTTTATGGAGTTTGGTTATGAAAAAGAATCTCGGATCAGCAGACAGAGCATTACGCGCTATTTTTGGAATTGCATTACTCGGTTACGGCCTGTACGCGCAGACATGGTGGGGCGCTTTAGGGCTTATTCCACTGGCTACATCAGCCATAGGAGTATGCGGACTCTATATG
>CAYYJL010000192.1:0-5864 GCA_964472245.1 uncultured Ignavibacteriaceae bacterium
ACCGTTTGTTCCGGCTTCATAGCGGAACGAGGTCAGCTCAACTGGTATATATGGCCCGCCTGCGCCTTCCCAGCAATGTACCTGATATGCAGTACCGCTGGTGCCGTCATTTCCTCCGCCATAGAATAACTTACGCACACTCGGCATAAATGCACCAACCGCCAAGCCACGTGTTGCAGGCAGGTCGCTTTCTATTGACCAGGCATCTGTCGCGGGATTATACATATATACTTTAGTCTGAATGGAGTAACCGCTGAATCCGCCGCCTGCACCCACCAGATACAGCTTTTCACCATCGTTGGCAACTGACCATTTAGTAAAATTCAAAGCTTCTAATGAAGATGCAATTGGTGACCAGGTATTGTTTGTAATATCATATTTATAATTAGTTGTCAGGTCACCTGCTGCATCACCAAGCCCGCCTATCCGGTATATAAAATTCCCAATACAGGTCATTCCGGCATACCGCCTGCCAAACGGAGGAGAAGCCATTTGTTCCCAGGTATTAGTAGTAATATTATATCTGTGAAAATATCCTACCGGCGGTGAGGCAACGGTTGCAGCTGATGCATATATATAATTTCCGTTATCCCATACTATGGAACCTTCCGGACCCATTACCTGAGATGGTCCGGCGGTCAGCACTGTCCAGCTGCCTGTCCCGTCTCCGGCAGGAGTAAACACCTCAAAGGTTGTGGTTGCGCCGCTGCCGCCCATTTTATACAACTTGCCATTTGCTACACAGGAAGAGGAATTAAAACCGGGCGCAGTAACCGAGGTGGAAGCAACCCATGTTTTTGTAGGTATGTGATATGCCTGTGCAAGAGAAGTAGCATTCTGGCTGGCGAATATATACATATAATCACCGATACTGCCAAAAACAGCCCGCCCGAAAAAGCTGGGTGAATTTGTGGTTGCTTCCCACTGTGTTGCTTCTGCCGGAAAGGGGTCTTCATCACTTCTGTAGCCAATGGGGGAGCCATGCTCCTCTATATTTAACAGCTGCAGACCCTGTGCCTCTATGCCGGAAGAAAGTAAGAAGAGGGTGAGAAAAAGAAGCAGATTTTTCATAACGTTCCTTAGAGAATGAATAGATGTGCCCTCTGAAATTACAAATTTTCTCTTTACCCGCAAATATAATTCACGCATTATTTTTCAATGACAACGGACATCAGCTTTTCAGCCATATCCTCACGCGCTCCGCTGTTTCTGTTCGTCAGCAGAATTACGGTCAGTTTTTCTGATGGTATCCGGTAAAGAATATTCCTGAACCCGATAGTGCTGCCCGTGTGATACACGCACTCATACCCGCGCCAGGTTTTCAGATGCCAGCCGTAGCCGTAGTTTACTACACTGCTGTCGTTCAGCGTTTTTCTGCTGCAGGCAAGCGCCCAGCTCTTTTTACTGATTATACTGCTTTTCAAAATCATCCCGTTCCAACGGATTAAATCATCCACTGATGAATAAATACCCCCATCCCCCAGCACAGCAGATGTAACTGACTGATCCGTTCTCCGCACCGTATCCATCCTGATGCTGTATCCGTACGAGCGGTTTGGTACCGTGTTTTCGCTCTCAACAAACGCAACAGAAAACTTCATGCTCGCCGGACCGAATATATACTTCCGCAGATATGCCGGATATTTCCTCCCGGAAAATTTTTCCACTATCATCGCAAGCAGCGCATACCCCGTGTTGCTGTACTGATACTTTTCCCCCGGCTTAAAATAAACAGAATCTATCCCCTTCATCATTGCAAGCACATCCGCATCTTTTACCTGAACAGTTGCCGAGTCCGGTATCAGTGCCTCATAATCCACCAGTCCGGAAGTGTGGTTAAGAAGATGATGTATAGTGATACCGCGTCCGTATTCCGGAAAATCCTTATATATATCGGTCAGGGTTGTTTCCAGCGTGAATTTTTTCTTCTCTATCAGTTGGAGCACGGCCGCGGCTGTAAACTGCTTGGATACCGATGCCAGGCGGTAGTTGGATTTGGACGTTGCCTTCTTTCCCGCCTCTATATCCGCCATGCCGTATGACTTTTTGTACAGTACCTTTTCCCCACGGAGGATTGCCAGCGATGCGGAAGGGAGCGAATCCCCCGCATACTGAGCCATAAGAGAATCAATTGCTGCCTTTTGCGTTTTACTTAAGCTTTGTGAATTAACAGGTGTAAGTGCCATAATAAACAGAACAATGGTGAAAAGATATTTCATAAAGTTAACCGGAATTCCTGCCGTAAGATGAAAACTAATCGTACAATATCTGAAAGTTTTTCCGGATTTTAATACCCGATGCCGGATAAATTTCCCGTTCATCTTTTGGGGGTACCTCCTGCACCCGGCATCCCCCGCTTCCGCCGTGCAAATAAAAACCTGATAATTTGCTCATTTCCCCTGCTATTATCACTTTTTTCTTTATTTTCAGGCACAGCATTTTCCCTTCTTTGGGTGATGTTTTCCGGCGGAGGCACCGGAGTTTAGCGTGTATTGTTAAGGCAGTAATAATGAAGGCAGAATTATGGAAAAACCGGCTCCCTCAATCATCGTAATCTTTGGCGCTTCGGGTGATTTAACCAAGCGTAAACTGATTCCCGCTCTTTATGATTTATATTGTAAGGATGCCATGCCCGGCCGTTTTGGCGTGCTCGGCGTAGCCCGCTCCCCCATGGATGATGACGCCTTCCGCTCCAAGATGGCGGAGGATATTAAAAAGTATGCGGAAAACAAGGAGCTGCTGAAGGATGATGTCATTGCCGCATTTGTTAAAAACCTCTTCTATATATCACTGGAAACGGAAAACCCGGATGACTATGGCAAGCTGAAGGATAAACTGGATACACTCGACCTCACCATACAATCTTCCGGCAACTATATATATTACCTTGCAACACCGCCAAAGCTGTATGAAACCGTTGCAACCGCACTGCATAATCAGGGACTGAGCAAAAGCGAAAATCCCGGCATTCTCAAAAAGATGATTGTGGAAAAACCTTTCGGGTACAACCTTGAATCCGCTTTAGACCTCAACAAAAAACTTCACGCCCTGTTTCATGAAAGCCAGCTCTACCGTATTGACCATTACCTCGGCAAGGAGACCGTACAGAATGTGCTCGTCCTCCGTTTTGCCAACGGCATCTTTGAACCACTGTGGAACCGCAACTATATAGACTATGTGGAAATTACCGCCGCTGAATCAATCGGCGTGGAAAACCGTGGCGGCTATTACGATACCGCAGGCACCCTGAGGGATATGGTGCAGAACCACCTGATGCAGGTTGCGGGTCTTATCGCAATGGAACCTCCCGCATATTTTAACTCCACTTTTGTCCGCAATGAAACCATTAAAGTATTTCAGTCCCTGATGCCCATCCCAAAAGATAAAGTTGATGAGTACGTGGTGCGCGGCCAGTATATATCTTCCAGGATAAAGGGAGAGCAGGTGAAGGGCTACCGCGAGGAAAAAGATGTGAACCCCGCCAGCCGCACGGAAACCTATGTTGCTGTTAAGTTTTTTATAGATAACTGGCGCTGGGCAGGAGTCCCCTTTTATGTCCGCGCAGGTAAGCGGCTCCCCACCCGCGTTACCGAAGTGGTTATCCATTTCAAAAAATCTCCGCAGAATCTTTTCTTTAAGGATAACAAAGAGCAGCTCAGCAATCAGCTTATTATCCGCATTCAGCCCGATGAAGGCATACTCCTTAAATTCGGCATGAAGACTCCCGGTGCCGGATTCAAAACGCAGCATGTTAATATGGATTTCCATTACTCAAAACTCGGCAATATCAATATATCCTCTGCTTACGAGCGGCTGCTGCTGGACTGCATGTCCGGCGACTCCACCCTGTACGCACGCGGTGATGCTGTTGAGGCATGCTGGGGCTTTGTTGACCCGATACTCAAAACATGGGAGCAGAATCCCGACAGCAAACTTTACGGATATCCCGCAGGCACCTGGGGACCGATTGAATCGCAAAAACTTTTTGACAACCCCGGACTGGATTGGCGCTATCCCTGTAAAAACCTTTCCGACGACGGCAATTACTGTGAACTATAAACCTTAACAATATATATGAACTCGGTTATAAAGATATTTGATTCAATGGATTCCCTCACCGGCACCTTTGCCGAAGAATTGGAACACTTTGTACAAAGAGCTTCCGGCAAAGTTAACATAGCACTTTCCGGCGGCTCAACTCCCAAGGCACTTTTTTCCGTCCTTGCGGGACCGAGATATATATCCAGCATTAAGTGGGACCTGATAAATTTTTTCTGGGGGGATGAGCGATGCGTTCCCCATGAAAGCAAGGAAAGCAATTACGGTGAAGCATACCGTCTTCTCTTTGGCGGCATACAAAAAAATCCGCCTGCGCTTTTTGCCGTTGCCGGAGAAAAAGAACCCGTAGCCGCATCAGTTATATATACCGGCTCCATCCTGCAGCATGTACCGCAGACACAAAACAACCTGCCTGTGTTTGACTGGGTCATACTCGGCATCGGAACAGACGGCCACACTGCCTCCATCTTTCCGGATGCGGCTTATGATTTCCGCGAAAACCCCCTCACCTACGTTGCCGTTCACCCGGAAACCGGGCAAAAGCGCATCAGCTTCACCTACGAACTTATCAACAATGCATCACGGGTAACATTTCTGGTTTCAGGAAAAGAAAAAGCCGCAGTAGTGGAAGAAATCATCTCCCGCACGGAATCCTCATTGCTCTACCCCGCAGCACATATCAAACCAACCCACGGCTTCCTCGAATGGTACCTGGACTCCCCCGCGGCTTCAGAACTGAAGTTTTAGGAATTAAGCGGCAGGTGCCTGAGGTTCTCGAAGGCATCCTGAAAATCCCTCAGTTCGACTCCGCTCACTGGCCGGGACAAATCCATCCCGATTCCTTCAGTTCGACTCCGCTCTCTGACCTAAAAAAAGCATCCTGTAAATCCTTAAATCCTATAATCCTGATTCTGATTCGGATTTCCTCCGTTCACTTACCGAGCAGAAAGTTCCGCTTTCTGTTATAGCTAAGGAGATAACCCTTTTTATTCGACCGGTTCAAAAAGGAACGTTTTATCAAAGCTTCCATAGCAGGTTGTTTTTCAAGAAACGGCAGCATTAATTTTTCACCGCGGTTTGGTGTTATGCCTATACGTTTTGCAAATTCTGCAAAATCTTTGTGAGAAGGATGTCCGGATTTTTTACAATAGTCACTTTTGTATCCATCGGCAAACAACCCCCTGCTCAGTGCAAAATCTGAATCATTTACATGCAGATGAGTATTGATTAAATCGTAGGCCGGACTCAATAAATAATCACCTCTTGCTGTTTCCAGCAGAGAAAAATTTTTTAAGTGTGCATCTCCGTTGGAGAATATATAGTTAAACGCCACGAGTGTGAAGAAGCGCTCCATCTCAATCCGGGAGGCCGCAACATAACGCTGTATGAGAGAAGCTATTTCTTCATAACTAAAATCATATTTAAAATTATCGCCAGCATTTTCACTTGTTTTTCCGGCCAGAGCCGCAAAATCTTCTGAAGCCCATTTACCACCCGAGGGCTTTACGTCAAATCGTTTTGTTATATATGCCGGACCACCATCCCGGAAAAATATAAAAGCATTCTCTGCTGTTTTAATTCCATATATTTGCCGGGCAATCTGCATCGTAAGGTGTTCGTTTGCCGGCACCTGATCCACCTGCTTCAAATCCCGCGGCTTTGGCTTTAATATATACGTCCCCTGTTCTCCCCTGTCGGTAAGCCGGAGACGGTTCTTTTCCAGCACCAAACTCATCTTTTCCTGCATCCCGGAAATTGATATATACTTTCTGTTTTCCAGAAAAAGCTCACCGTCCTCCCCTCTT